>DAIDJC010000010.1 GCA_027451565.1 Limisphaerales bacterium
TGAATGCCAAACTCCTCCGCCCCCACCAGCCTTGAATCCCAGAGGTACCGCGAAAAAATCCGCAGGCCGTTTCCGCTCTTTTCCGCCACGCTTCCATCCGGGTTGAAAATTTTAAGGGCGCACCGGGCAGTTTCAGACGGAAGCGGTCCCAGCAGGATGCCGTCTGAACCCACGCCAAAATTGCGATGGCAAATGCGTTTGACCTGGTCTGTGGTCAATGGCAGCGGCAAATCGGCGGGGTTGATGACAATGTAATCGTTTCCCAGGGCATGATATTTTGTAAACGGAATCTGCATGCGGCGGATGCTAGACCATTCCGGTCGGCAAGTAAAAATCGAATTGGAGGAAATCCCGATCCCCTGCCGATCGGCAGCGGCGGGCCTGCTCAATTCAAACTTTGTCCCTCGTCTTCCAGGTGGAATTTGTGCAGGAACCGGTGAATGACCGGGGCGAAAATGATGCCCAGCACGCTGACCAGGGCGATGCCGCTGTACAGGGCATAAAATCCGGCAAATATTTTTCCAGCATCCGTCTGGATGGTGGCCACGGGTCCCATCCCGGAAAGAATCATGGAGGCATTCAGGAAGGCATCAATCCAGGGCAGATTTTCGAGGTAATGGTAACCGGACATGCCCAGACCCAATGAAGTGAGGATGACGCCGAAGCCCAGGAGGGCATGCCATGCCATGCGCCTGTAAAAAATCCTGCGCGGCAGCAGAGGTCTGGAATGGTGCTCGTACATGCTTTTCAGGCGCTGGAGCCCACGGCTTCCCGGATGTTTTTCATTCCATGCAATCGGGTTTTTTCCCTCAGGCCGCGCACGATGGCCCGGGCCAGGCCCGGGCCTTCGTACACCAACCCGGTGTAAACCTGCACCAGGGATGCGCCGGCTGTGATCTTCTCCCATGCGTCCTCGGCGGTGAAAACACCCCCCACTCCAATGATGGGCAGGCGCCCGCGGGTTTGCCTCCAGAGATGGCGCACCACTTCGGTGCTGCGCGATGCCAGAGGCCGCCCGCTCAACCCTCCGGCCTCCCCGTGGATGCCCTGGGGGGGATCGGTGGGGCGGGTGGTGGTGGTGTTGGTAGCCACCAAGCCGGCAATGTCCCGGGGTTCGACCAGATCAAGAATGGAATCCAAGGCTTGAAACGTCAGGTCCGGGGAAACTTTCACCAACACCGGCTTCCGGGGCGTTCCCACCCGTGCCGAATTCACCTGTTGCATGGCAGCCAGAATTTCGTCCAGCGCTGATTTATCCTGCAACGTTCGCAGCCCGGGAGTATTGGGTGAACTCACGTTCACCACGAAAAAGTCGGCGAACTCACGAAGCGCTCCAAAGGACCGGGCATAATCCTGGGCCGCGTCTTCCAGCGGGGTGACCTTGGATTTGCCCAGATTGATGCCCACCGGGTGACTTGGCCAAAAGCCATCCGCACGCCATTGGGCCAGCCTGTGCGCAAGCGTTTCCGCGCCCTCATTATTGAACCCCATGCGGTTTATGATGGCATGGTCTGAAGGCGCGCGAAACATTCTCGGCGCAGGGTTGCCTGGCTGTGGCACCCAGGTGACACCGCCCATCTCGCAAAAACCGAATCCCAAGGATTCCCACATGGGCAAACCGGAAGCGTGCTTGTCCAAGCCAGCCGCCACGCCCACGGGGTTTGGAAAAGTCAGGCCCAGGCATTCAACCGGCAGGGGTTGGCTGCCGAATGCCAGCCTGGCACAGCGATGCGCCAGGTGGCTTTTGGCAGCCCGCCCCAGCCAGCGCAGCGCCAGGTTGTGCGCACTCTCCGCATCGCGCCGAAATAGCCGTGGTCGCAGGCACTTTTTATACCACCAACTCATGATCTGCCCCTTTGCAGCGTCTCTTCTGGGTTTTGATCCATCGGGTCAATCACAAGTTTTAGCCATTTGAGAAAGGTCTTTTTCCGGTTTTTTTTTCTTTTCCTGCGCTTTCTCCCAAATCTGCCGGTAGGTGGCCAGGGCCAAAAGCGGCCAGGCATTCCGGTACATGTCGTATTTCAGGTAAAAAACTTTTGGAAACCCGGTTCCAGTGGTTTCCTCCTCACTCCATGACCCATCCCGGTTTTGGGTTTTCAGGAGATATTCCACGCCCTTGATTAAAGCTGGGTTTTCAGGGTCGTCAAAGGCGCATAATCCCATCACGGCCCATGCTGTTTGTGAAGCCGTGCTCGGGCCTTTGCCCTTGAAGACCGGGTCATCGTAGGTGTTGCAGCGTTCGCCCCAGCCGCCGTCCTCATGTTGCACGCTCTCCAGCCAGGCGCGCCCGCGCTGCAGCCATTCCTCGGTCATGTCCCAGTTGAATGCCCGCATCCCGCGCAGGGATTGCCAGGTGCCATAAATATAATTCACACCCCACCGGCCATACCAGGAACCATCCGCTTCCTGGTGTTCCTTCAGGAATTTCAATGCGTCCTGGACTTGGTGATGGCTCGGGCTCCAGCCTTCGTAGCCCAAAAGCTCCAGGATGCGGGCCGTGATGTCGGCGCATTCAGGGTCCAGCATGGCGTTGTGGTCGGCAAATGGCACCTTTTCCAAAATGTTCTTGGTGCAATCCTTGTCAAAAGCCGCCCACCCGCCGTCGCGACATTGAAAAGTCATCATCCATTTCAACCCGCGTTGAAAACATTCATCGCGTTTTCCCGGGTCCTGGGTGGGGATTTTACGCAGGGCCAGCAGCACCATGGCGGTGTCATCCACGTCTGGATTCCATTGGTTGGCATATTCGAAAACCCATCCACTGGGTTCCACCTTGGCCGGGTTTTTATGTTTCCAATCCCCGCGAAACCGGATTTCCTTGCCCATTAACCATTCCGCCGCCTGTTGCAGGCGGGGATGGTTTGGCGGCAAACCGGATTCCGCCAGGCTGATCAACACGATCGCCGTGTCCCAAACCGGCGAGAAACAGGGTTCAATCCGCACGTCATCTTCGGTTTCATGTTGCAAACGCTTGAGCTCTGCCCATTCCCGCCGCAGGGTGGGGTGGTCCGGCTTGTATCCCAGAGCCTTGAGCGCAATGATCGAGTTCAGCATGGCGGGAAAGATGGCGGCCAGGCCGTCGCTTCCCTCGAAACGTTCCACCATCCATTGCTCGCATTTTTTCAAGGCTATCCTGCGGAACGGATGGATCCCGTGTTCGGCAAACCATTCAGCCAGCTTGTGCAGCCTGTCCAGCCACAGGAAAAAATTGCGCAGGGAGATGCGCTCGGGATCCGGCGCCAGCGCCAGGTCCCGCTCATGAATCCCTTCCGGGTACAACTCGTCCAGGTTCGCCTTCACCTCCCGGGTGGGCTTGAAGTGATTGATGATGGCCAGCGGCACAATCATTCCACGGGACCAATTGCTCATGTCCCAGAAATTCACATGAAACCATTTTCCCAGCAAAAGCACCTCGCAGGGAATCGTGGGCACATATTCCCACGGAAAAAGGCCGATCAGGGCCAGGTACAACTTGGAAAAAGTGTTCATGCGCGGGACCCCGCCCAGATGCAGGGCCACTTCGCGGGCTTTCAACATGCGCGGGTCTGTCACTGACACGCCCGCCAGTTTCAGGGCCAGATAGGCTTTGATCGTGGCGTTCACCTCGGAAGGGCCCCCGTAATATATGTTCCAGCCCCCATCCGGAAGCTGCATGCCGAACAGGTGGTTCACCGCCTTGCGTTCCCATTCCTTGTCCACGCTTCCATCCCAGTGATGATACACCACCATGTCTGATACCAGCGTGGAATCCACCATCAACTCGCCCACCCAGTAACCCTCAGGTTTCTGAACGGACAGCAGGTAATCCTGCGACCGCGCCGTCGCTGATCGAACACGGGCCATGATTTCCTCCGCGCCGCTTTGCGGTCCAAGGGTGGATCCATTCAAATGAATCTTTTGGAATTCAGGTTGTGATGACACAGTCCGTATTTTGCGGATTGGTTAAAAATCTGTAAAGAGTTTAAGCGCCTGTCTGAAAAGTGGGAAGGGTGCTGCGGCTGGGGATTTTGGCCTTGGACGAGGCGCAGCCGTCGGCACATCCCCGTGGCGGGCTGTAACGGCGAGGACAACAAAGCCCAAGGGCAAAAGCGCCGTCTTCCGGAGGGTTTTCGCGCCCAAGCCGGTCTGGCCAGGTGCGACGAGGGAGCATCCCCCACGCGGGTCTGCCACCGAGAAGCAACTACGCCAGACCGGCTTAAACGCGAAAACAGCATCCTTCCGAATTTTCAGACAGGCTACTGCCCCAAAGGTGACCATGGCGGCGGACGGGGAGGGGTGCTGCGTCGTTTCAGGCAGGCGGCAATGGACTAGCGCCTTCATATGGCAATATCCGCGCCATGCCCACAAATCGCCCTTTAAAAGGTTTGGTGCAGGCCTCCTTTTTACGCTACCTTGCCTTGCATTATTATGATGAATGACCGATGGAGCAGGATGGCAGGCGGATGTGTGATCGCATCTATAGGGATTGTTTTGGGATGCGGTGGGAATGTCCTCGCAGAGAATACAAATGCCTATCAGGGCAGCCTTTGGAAATCCATGGATGTGGGCGCGGTATTGAAGGAATCGGCCCAAATCACACCTGATACTTTTTCCAATAGTGACAGTGTGATTGTGGATGGGCGTTCCGTGCGGCAGTATGCCCCGGATGGGATCGGGGAAAGCCAGGATGAAACGTTTGTAAAAGTCCTGACGGAAAAAGGGCGGCGTGACAACCGGACCCAGACCTTTGGCTTCATGTTGCCATACACCACCGTGAGTGTGGCCCTCCTGGAGGTGATTCATCCCGATGGCTCCATTCTTCCCGTGGATGTGCAGGCCAATTCGCAGGAATCCATAGACGACAGCCAGATGGCCGAGAATATTTATGATCCCAACAGCCGCGTGTTAAAAGTCAACATTCCCGAATTGGAAATTGGAGACACGGTTCATCTGGTGGCGCGCCAGACCATTCAGCGTCCGCTCATTCCGGCTGAATTCGACGATGAGAATGTATTTGAGGGCGTGAGTGACATACATCATATGACCTATGAGGTACACGCACCTGCCAGCCTGCCGCTCCGGCGCATCGCATTGCGTGATCCCGTTGCGGGCACGGCCCGAAGTTCTGTCACAACCAATGAGGATGGGTCCCTCACTTATTTTTGGAGTTTTCAGAAAGTGCCCAGGATGTATGACGAGGCGGACATGCCGCCCTACGACGAGGTTCTGCAAAGGCTGCTGGTGAGCACCTGCCCGGAATGGCAGGACATTTCCAAGTGGTATTGGAACCTGAGCCAGTCTCATTTGCAGGCCACTTCCCCGGAAATGAAACAAACGGTTGACCGCCTTTTGCAGGGATGCACGAATGACACGGCCCGAATGGAATCAATCTTTTATTATGTATCAAGGAATGTGCGTTACATGGGGCTTACCCCGGAGAAGGACCGCCCTGGTTTTGAACCCCACGACGTGTGCGTGACCTTTCAAAAAAATTACGGCGTTTGCCGCGACAAGGCGGCGTTGCTGGTGGCCATGTTGAGAATGGCAGGCTTCAAGGCCTATCCCGTGCTCATCAACATCGGCGCACTGCGCGACTCTCAAGTGCCCGAGCCGGATTTTGACCATGCCATAGCCTGTGTGGAAGATTCACCCGGCCATTACATCCTGATGGATCCCACGGATGAACATACCCGGGATTTTCTTCCCTCTTACGATTGCAACCGGAGCTACCTGGTATGCCGTCCGGAAGGTGACATGCTGCGGCTCAGCCCTGTGCCCAGCGTCCTGGGCAACCTTATGGAAATCACCACCCTCGGCACATTGGATGCCTCCGGCCATCTTCAAGCCACCACCGAACTGGCGTTTGGAGGGGTGAATGATGATGAATACCGCAATGCCTTCTCCCACATGAAACCGGACGATGAACAGCATTTTTTTGAGCGTTCACTCAAGACGGCCATGCCGGGTGCGAGGTTGATTTCATGGAAGCTGCTACCGGAAAACATGCAGGACATGTCCGCCAAACTGCATGCCACCCTCGAATACGCGGTGGATGGCATGGATGTCCATGGCCAGGGTTTGTCCGTGGTCAGCCTGCCTTGGATTGGGAGCAGGTTTGGGGTGGTGAATTTTTTATTGGATGGCGCCGATCTTGAAAAACGCAAATATCCGCTCGAGACCGGCCTTACTTGTGGTTTGCACGAGTCCATGCGTCTAAATCTGGTGGGTCGTTTCGGCCCCCAATTATCCCTCCCATCCAGTTCTTCCCTGGATGATCCAGGAATGAGTTACGGTTTGCGCGTCCAATACACGCCCGGGAAGGCCTCGGAGCCTGCCAGCCTCAACGGAACGAGGAAATTGGAGCTCAAGACTGTGGAGTTTTCACCCTCTCAATACCTGGTTTTGAAAAGCCTCCTCAAGGATATGAACTATGATGCCCGCAAATGCGCCATTTTGGAGTCCGGGCTGGATGCCTCCCGGCCGGCGGCTGCATTGCCAGATCAAACCCCGATTTCCTCGGATGCGGAAATATTGAAAAGTGAAAAGGAATTGAATGTGGCAAATGACCACACTGCCACCTACAAGGTCACCTACTCCAAGCGGATACTGACGTATAACGGAAAAATTCGGGAGGCTGAAATCAAAATCCCGTTCAATCCAGCCACCGGCACGGCCACACTCCTGCACGCCGCCGTCATTGCCCGGGATGGGCAGCGCCAGGAAATCGCCCCGGGAGAAATCAATATCATGGACCAGGGCTGGAATGGGTCCGCCAAACGTTACACGGGGGGGCGTATTCTGGTGGCCAATCTTCCCAATGTGGAGGTGGGATCCCGAATTGAGGTTTCCTATCAGATCACCATGACTAACCAGGCCTTCATAGCCGGTTTTGAGCCGTTTCAATTTCCCGACGCCTTGGATCAAAAATCTCTGCGTATCACCTCCCGTGCAGGTGTGCGGGTGCATGCCTCCATCACCGGCCCTGCGGGAGTGGTTCTGCGACAGGCGGGAGGGGGGACCTCGGAATCATCAGGCATGGACCTCACCTGGACGGCTTCCCATCTGGCGGCTTTGCCGGTTGAAAAGCAAATTCCACCAGACTGGTTTTTTACCCCGGGTGTCAGCTATTGCGTTGGGGATCCGGCTGACTTTTATCATGATTTGAAAGTAGCAATGCTGAATCATGCCGGTCACTCCACGCAGGCGTCACACCTGGCAATCTCACTCACGTCAGGCATGACCAACCGTCTGGTTGCCTTGGTCGCCATAAGGGATTTCATTGTAAAAGCCGTCCGGGTAGCCGGTCCGTCCTTCACCGATTTGCCGCTTAGCGAGCTTTCGGATGCGGATACCACCCTCTCAGATGGTTATGGGCACCTTGCCGATCGCGCCATTTTGTTTGAGGCCATGCTTCAGACGGCGGGATTTCATCCGCACCTGGTGCTGGCTTCGGGGTTGCCCGCCATGCCTGCCTTGGAGCATGCCATGAATCACCCTGGCATGCCCCAGGTTTTTGATGACCCCTTGGTGTGTGTCACGGTCCATGGCCGGGATTATTACCTGAACGACACCGACCAGTATGCCGAGCCCGGCTCCACTCCAGCGGATGGTCACCTGGCCATCAACCTGGATACCGGTGCGAGCATGGTGGTGCATGCCTTGAAGGATTGTCGCAACCGGATGGAAAAATCTTTTGTCATCCATTTGGCCAGCGATGGCAAGGCCCGCATCACCGTATCAAGCCTTTTCTACGGCACAAGCTACAATGAAAAACACCATTTTTTTGCGGAACTCCCTCCGGAAGAGCGGAACCGGTATTATCAGGCCGCCGTCTCCGGACTGGCCCAGGGGTGCAAGGCGGTCGGACCCCTCGTGACACGGTTCGACCAATACCCCGGCTTGGAGGAATTCACCGCGGATATGGATCATTTTGCCGTTGCGGATGGGGACTTTTTTTATTTTGATGCCCCCTCCGTTCCTGCTCTCATTCCCGTGGGATCCGATCAGAGAACGCAGCCTCTGTACTTGGATGAGAACCTGCCAGGCCGGGTCCAGGTG
Organism: Limisphaerales bacterium; assembly: GCA_027451565.1. Taxonomy (GTDB): domain Bacteria; phylum Verrucomicrobiota; class Verrucomicrobiia; order Limisphaerales; family UBA11358; genus UBA11358. The sequence goes on from DAIDJC010000010.1 coordinate 8,038, forward strand.
CATATCGAGCTTCCAGGACAATACGGGCCTGCCTTGATCGAGCCTAAGGACAGGAAGTACACGATGCCTGGAGGTTCATGGGTGAGGCGTGTTGAAAATAATCGGCCGGGCCAATCCCTTTTGACCGAGACATTCCAATTGAAGCCTTCCATCATTGCCGCCGGGGATTATCCAGCCGTTCAGGCGGTGCAGGCAAAACTGGGTGAGAAATCCTCCCGGTTGTTCCTCTTCAAAAAGGATGGCGGATCATGAATGACGTTCAGCACAATCCTGTCTCCGGGCTGTATGTGCATGTGCCGTTTTGCGCCCAGAAATGCAATTATTGCGCCTTTTATTCCGAGGCTTCATCGGGGGAACTCATGAACCGCTATGTTCGTGCGTTGACCCGTGAAATGGCCATGCTTGGGGAGGGATTCAAACCCCGGACCCTGTTTTTCGGCGGCGGCACGCCTTCTCTTTTGAACGCCCGCCATTGGGGACACATTTTTGCGGCCATGGACCGCTGCGGCCTGATGGGAGCGGGGGAAATAACGGTGGAGTGCAATCCTGCCACGTTATCGCTGGACAAGGCGCGGATGTTTCGGGACAACGGCGTGAACCGTATTTCAATGGGAGTTCAGTCTCTGGATGAAAACCTGCTGGAACGTCTGGGGCGCGTCCACTCCAGGGAAATGGTCTTCAAGTCATTTGATATTCTCCGCTCAGCCGGCTTTGACAACATCAACCTGGACCTGATGTTTGCCATACCAACCCAGACGATGGCCCAATGGAGGCAAACGCTGGCCGAGGTTATTGCCATGGGCAGTGAGCATCTTTCCTCCTACGAGGTGATTTATGAAGATGACACGCCTTTGTTTCATCAATTGCAGGCCGGCGAGTTTTCCGTGGATGAAGACCTGGCCTGTGACATGCACGAGGAATTGATTCAAACCGCGGAAAAGGCGGGGTTTCATCAATATGAAATCGCCAATTTTGCCCGGCACGAGGCGGCCAGGGGTCCTGAGGAGGAAGCGGGCAATGCCCCGGCATCAAGCTCCCCGCTTCTGCCCAGCCTGGCGTGTCGCCATAATATCAATTATTGGCGTGGTGGTAATTACCATGCGCTCGGTCCAGGTGCCTGCGGTTATGTGCAGGGTGTGCGCACAAAAAACAAACCCAACACCACTTTTTATTGCCAGCAAATCGAAGACGGGTTCAGGGCCATTGAATCTGAGGAAATCCTTTCTCCACTTAAACGGGCTGGCGAAACTGCCGCCTTCGGCCTGCGCATGAACACAGGCTGGGATTTTGAGCAGTTTCAAAACATCACACGCTTTGATTTGAAGGAAGATTGGGCCTCAGACATGAGCCGCGTGGTGGAGCGCGGCTGGGGTGTCATGGATGACCGTGGATTTCGTTTGAACCGGCGCGGCTTGCGATTTGCCGATGCCGTGGCCTCGGATTTCCTTCGGTGAAAGGTCTGCGGGGGCGGTTTATGCCTGTTTAGACCGTTGACAGGAAAGATGTGGCGTTGGGCGACGAGGATTTTTGACCCTGTGGCGAGGCTTTGGCGAAGGCCCAAGTTTGCCAAACCTATCATTGGGCCGAAACGAAGCCCAAGGCCAAAAAGACCGTCCGCCCCGCTCACACCAAACACAGCCTATATGTTTGGTGGAAATGCTCTTATCCCGCTGTTTGGAGACCCGTCAGGGTGAGCCTCGGTCCCGGAAGCGGAACCTGAAATGGGCAGTTTCACCCTGAATACAGTCCCGTCATTTTCGCGGCTGTCCACTTCGATGTCGCCGTTGTGGGCCAAGACAATGGCCCGGCTGATGGCAAGACCCAGGCCGCTGTTTCCAGAGCCAGTCCGGGAAGGGTCGGCCCTGCGAAAACGTTCAAATACATGGGGGAGAACCTCGGCGGGAATTCCCCGGCCGCAATCGGCCACTTTCAATACTGCCACGTTTTCCTCGCAGTTGAGGGTTAATTGAACCCACCCCTTTTCGCGGTTGTATTGGATGGCATTGGCCACCAGGTTTTCCACCACCTGCCCAAGCCGCGCGTGATCGCCTTTCACAAGCACGGGCTTAAGGTCGTGCCGAATTTCAATTTGTTTTTCATCCGCGAGGGGCTTCAGGAGCCGCACGGTTTCCTCCGCCACCGAGGCCAGGTTGACGCTGGTCATTTTCATGAATTCCTGGCCCGCTTCCAACCGGGCCAGCGCCGAGAGTGTTTCAATTAATCGCCGCATCCTCTGGGCGGCCCTGAGGCACGCCTCCAGCGTCTGCCGGTACCCGGCCGCATCCCGTTCGCGGCTCAACGCCGTCTGGGCCTGTGTCAGCATTACGGTGACGGGCGTTCGCAATTCATGCGCTGCATCGGCTGTGAATTGTTGTTGCTGGGCAAAGGCCGTTTCCAGCCTGGAAAAAGTGGAGTTGAGAACCATGGCCAGTTGCCCCAATTCGCTGTCCATGCCCTCGAGTTGGATTCGTTCCTTCAGATTGCCTGCGGAAATCCGACCGGCGGCAGCGCTGATCTCCGCAAGCGGGCTTAATGCCCGGCCGGCCAGCCAGCTCCCACCGGTCAACCCCAGCGCCAGAATCAGCAATCCAAATCCAGACAGGCGCAGCGCCACCATTCTCAAGGCGCTCCACTCGGGGTCCAGCACGCAGCCCGCTTCAATCACTTCCCCCGATGGCAGCCGGTCCACGATTATGCGGTAGGGTCCATCAGAAAAAATCCGGTGCGGGTTTCGCAGCGGCCCTCCGCCCGGTCCCATGCCGGTCGAATTTTCCCCCGATGATGCCGCCCAGGGTCGCATTTGTGCCAGGCTCGCAGGGAACAACGGCGAGCGCGCCAGTTCCCTAATAGGCCGCTCCAGGTCTTCCCGGCGGCCTGCCAGAAAAATCCTGTAAAAATATTTGTGCGGATCCAAGCTGTCAAAAAATGGGGTGTCTTCCGGACGGAGGGCGAAGTTGTGGGCCGGTATGGAATCTTCCGGGGATGCTTTATCAGGCGGGGCGAAAGGTGGCGAATCATCAGGGGGAGGCGGGAAAAAGCCGCGATGAGGTCCCTGTGGGGGGGGAGGGTGCATGGCCCTGGCCAGCATGCCCTCGCGGCGGCGCAGTTCATCATCCACACGCGAAAGGGCCTGATTGCGCTCCATCTGCCAGGCCGTGAAGCCAAACCCTGTCAGGACCAGCACCAAAACTAATCCGTGCCATACTTGCAACCGCCATCGGATGGAATGACAAAATTTCATTCGATGCAGTATCCGTGGCCGCGGCGTGTTCCTATGAAACCATAACCCAGTTTCTTGCGCACATTGGAAACGTGAACATCCAGCAGGTTGGAAAGCGAGGTGTCTGTCTCATCGAACAAATGATCATATAGCTGGGTGCGTGTGATCACCTCGCCGCGGTGCATGGCTAAAAATTCCACCAGCGAATATTCCCGGGCCGTCAGCGCCACCACCCCTCCATTCAAGGTCACCTGCCGGGTCGCTGTGTCCAAGGTGACCGGTCCAATGACAATCCGGCTGGTGGGTTGATCCACACGGCGCCGTATCAACGCCCGCAGCCGCGCCAGCAACTCATCCAGGTCAAAGGGCTTGACCAAATAATCATCCGCGCCGCCATCCAGCCCCCGGACCCGGTCTCGGGTTTGATCCCTTGCGGTCAGCATCAGTACGGGTGTTTTGCGGCTGGCACGCAGGCGCCTGAGGATTTCCCAGCCATCCATGCCCGGCAACATCACGTCCAGAATGATGGCGTCATAATCAATTCCCTCCGCGTTGAACAATCCATCGGGTCCATTATCCGCAGTGTCCACGGCGTAACCTTCCTCTCGAAGCGCCTGGGCCAGACTGGTCAGAAGATCCTCTTCATCCTCAATGATCAGCGCGCGCATGAGTTCATTATCCTACCATTCCTTGTGCCATGCAAGCGGCGACCAACAGCTTCAGGAGCATGGTCGCGTAGAAATAATTCCATCTTTGTTTCTTCTTCATAATAACTAAAGGTTCGAGCGTGTAGATTGGTCCAGTAACTTGCAGTGTCGGTGTGAAAATAAAACAACAAAATGGAGACGTGTTATGAAAAAGAATAAATTCATTATGGCAGTCCTCACTGGGTCTGCCGCAGTCGTCTGTGCGATGAAGGTCATGGCGCAGGCAGATCCCGGCGCTGATGGTCCGCCCGGCGCTGACCACGCCGGAGGTCCTCCGGATGGTGGAATGCGCCATCATCCACCCCTGCCAGCCATTGTCTTGGCCTTGGATGCCAATCATGATGGAATCATTGATTCCAATGAAATCGCCAACGCAAGCAAGGTTTTACTCAGCCTCGACAAACGTGGCGATGGACGTTTGACTCCTGACGAGTACATGGGCAGGCCCCCCAAACCCTTCGGCCCCGGCCCGGATGGAGCGCCCGGTGACGCGCCACAAGGCCCCCCGCCAAACGTGGACAATGCCCAGCAGGGTGATTCAGCCGCAGATGGACCGCCTCCCGGACCGCGCCACCACCACCCGCCCATGCCGGCAATCGTGCGTGCCCTGGATGCCAACCACGATGGCATCATTGATTCCAATGAAATTGCCAATGCTTCGGCAGCATTGCTTACCTTGGACATCAATCATGATGGCCAATTGACACGAAATGAATACATGGGCCGCCCTCCACGGAGGATGCCTGATGGCCAGAACGGTCCCGGTCCCGGCCCGTTTGGCGGCCCCTCCGGGAATGCTCAGGACGATTCCATGGGTGGCCCGCCCCCAGACCAGTGAGTGGACGGATCGTTATTGAGCGAATTATTCATGCCCGGAAAATGGAACTTCCGGGCATGATTCAATATCGGCGAGGACTGCCAACAGTGTTCCAGGGGATTTTCGGCTCCTGCTGGCCGAAACCCAAATCATGGCAGAAGTGGGAATAGGGGGCTAACAAAGGAACGATGGGGAGTAAACCAGAAGGATCATCCCGAGTATTGGGTATCGCTCACTTTTTCCAGCCACTCCACGGGTTTGCCATCGAGGAATTCCTGAACGGCCAGGTGAGTCATGGCGGTTGTCGGGCTGGCTCCGTGCCAATGTTTTTCACCGGGCGCAAAGGAAACCACATCCCCGGGTCGAACCTCCACGACTGGACCGCCCCAAGTCTGGACGCGTCCAAAACCAGAGGTGATGATCAAGGTCTGGCCCAGGGGATGGGTGTGCCAGGCGGTGCGTGCTCCGGGATCAAAGGTTACCCATGCCCCTCCCGCTTGGGAAGGTGGCTGGGGCGAAAATAATGGGTCAATGCGTACCTTGCCTGTGAACCAATCCTCGGGACCGGGCAGGGAAGCTTGATCGCCGGCATGTTTGATGTTCATAAATACGCATTAAGGAGGGCTTGAGGAAAGGGAGAATTGTCGAACGCTTTCACGACAGGGCCGACTTTGCCGTTTTGGCTTTTCCGAGGCGGCCATGGGCCACAAAGGCGGTGACCAGCGCAAGGACGCCGCAGATCAGATAGGGCAGGGCATCATGCACAAAAAACAGCGTGCTGGCAAAAACCGGTCCAAGCATCCGGGCCAACGCCCCAAAACTCTGCGCCACACCCAGGTTGGCCCCCTGTTCATCTGCTGATGAATTCAGTGAAATCATCCCGAACACCGGAGGCCGGTTCAGGCCCGAACCGATGGCGAGCAAAGCCAGCACAACAAGTATTTCTTTTATGGTGCTGGCATAAGGCAGGAAAGCCAGGCCTATGCTGAACACCACCAGGCTCCAGCAGATCAAATTGGGCTCACCAAAGCGCCGGATGATCCTGCCCATGACTCCCTGCACCAGCGCGGCAATCACCCCGGCATAGGTGAAAAGGAAGCCCACGCGATGGTTCAATTCCTGTTTATCCATCCCGAAGCGGTGTCTGGCCAGGAGTGGAAAAGTGGATTCAAAACAGGTGAAACAAAAAGTGGCCAGGAAAAAAATGGTGATTAGAAGACCCAGTTGTGGCTGGGAAAGGGTGTGGGACCACTGGGAAAATTTGGGACGGAGCACGGCTTTGGCCGAACCTGGAGCGCGGCTCTCACCCAAAATGATCCAGCCCAGCAGGAAGTTGAATGCGCAGATGGCTGCCGCCACCCAGCCTGGACCCTGGCGGCCAAACCATTCCACGCTGAATGCGCCCAATGCCGGGCCAAAAATGAATCCCAAGCCGAATGCCATCCCTATCAATCCCATTCGGGCGGATCTCTTTTCCGGTGGCGAAATATCCGCAATGTAAGCCGAGGCCACGGAAAGGTTTGCCCCGCAGACTCCGGCAAAAATACGGGAAAGCAGCAGCAAACCCAGTGCCGCAAACTGCGTTTCAACCCCGTTCAACGCCCGAATGTGGGCGCAGCCCAGGGCAAACAAGACATAAGACCCCGAAGCCCCCAGGTTGCTGATCAACATGACCGGCCGGCGCCCAATCCTGTCAGACAACCGACCCCACGCCGGGGCAAATAAAAATTGCATCGCTGAAAAGGACCCGATCAGGAGGCCAATCACCAGCCCTTTGCAGGAGGAATCCGTTTTGAAACAATCCTCGATGAATCCCGGCAGCAAGGGCAGCACTATGCCAAATCCAATCAGGTCAATAAACACCGATAAAAAGATCACCAGTATGGATGGTTTGCGATGCCTCATAATCAAAAATGCGATTTTATAGTGTTCCTTTTTAAAAGACAGATTTTTCGAGCCGGATTACAGGAACCGAAGCGGGCGCGTTTCAGTTTTTGAGAGGGTCATCCTCAGAGCCTGTCTGAAAATTGGGAAGGGTGCTGCGACTGGGGATTTTGGCTTTGGGCGAGGCTGAGCTGTCGGCGCATCCCCGTGGCGGGCTGTACCGACGGTGACAACAAAGCCCAAGGGCAAAAGGACCGTCGCCCGGAGGATTTTTGCGTCCAAGCCGGTCTGGCGTTGTTGCTTCTCGGTCGCAGACCCGTGGGGGTATGCTCCCTCGTTGCGCCTGGCCAGACCAGCTTGGGCACAAAAATAGCAGCCTTACGAATTTTCAGCCAGGCTCTCATACAGGAAACCTGCATTCGAGCCTTTGGCGGGCGAATTTCCCGATTTCATGGAAGCGGGTCTGATTTGACGGGGCCTCTTTTTTTGTTAGTATGAAAGGCCATATATGAAAGCAAAACCTCACGTTGCCATTGTTGGCGCCACGGGCGCCGTCGGCATCGAAATGATCAAAACCCTTGAAAAGCGTCAATTTCCATTGGAACAACTGACCCTGCTGGCATCAGCCCGTTCCGTGGGCAAGCCCATGACATTTCGAGGTGCCGAGGTGAAGGTCAAGGAACTGACCCCAACAGCTTTCCAAGGGATTGACATTGCCCTTTTCAGCGCTGGCGGGGGCATTTCACGCGAATTTGCCCCGCTTGCAGCTCGGGCCGGATGCGTGGTGGTGGACAACTCCAGCGCATTCAGGCAGGACCCCGAAGTGCCATTGGTGATCCCCGAGATCAACCCCGAGGATGTAAGGAAGCACAAAAATATCATAGCCAATCCCAATTGCACCACGGCCATCACTTTGATGGCCCTGTATCCCTTGCACAGGGCTTTTGGCGTGCGCCGGATTTTTGCCTCCAGTTATCAGGCCGTTTCAGGAACCGGCGCCAAGGCTATTGAAGAATTGCAGCGCCAGGTCGGTCAGGTGGTCAATGGACAGCCCATCTCCCGCGAGGTGTACCCGCACCAAATCGCCTTCAACGTCCTGCCACAGGTGGATTCTTTCCTTCCCGATGGCTACACCAAGGAGGAAATGAAAATGGAAAATGAGGGGCGCAAAATCATGCATCATCCAGCCTTCAAGGCCAGTGTCACCTGCGTGCGCGTGCCGGTTTACCGGTCTCACTCCGTGGCGGTGTCGGCAGAGTTCGATCAAAAAGTCTCCGTGGCGGCGGCCCGGGAGGTTCTGCGGAAAGCCCCAGGCCTCGATCTTGTGGATGATCCCAGCCGGAATCAATACCCCATGCCTTTGTTCACTTCGGAAAAGGACAACTGCCAGGTGGGCCGGTTGCGGATGGATTGCGCCATGGAAAACGGCCTTGCTTTCTGGGTTTGCGGCGACCAGCTCCTCAAGGGCGCGGCCCTGAATGCCGTTCAGATTGCAGAATTGCTTCTCTGAAGCCGCTCCAGCCGCGAAACCACAAGGCTTGCCATTTCCTCCCGGGCTATCCAAACGGGCAGCCCGGGGGGATGCCTCAGGATGGGTTGGCCTGCTTGGTGAACGCGCTCAATACCTTGATGTGCGCGGCGCTGGCCGCGTCCATGATGCTGACAATTTTTCCCCACGGAGCGTTTTTGTCCGCTCGAATCGCAAGTTGCACCTGCGGGTTTTTGCGGGCTTCTTCCTGTAGCTGGGCGTTGAATTGTTCCAGGGTCACCGGCAGGTTGTTGGGGCTCATGCGGAGCATGCCTTGCGCATCTATGCTCACGACAATCGGTGGATTTTGATTCGCTCCCGCCTTCGTGGCCTGCGTGGATTCAGGCAGGGAGAGCCGGAAGGCTGGGGGTTGCTTGAATGACGTGGTGACCAGAAGAAAAATGACCAGTACGATCAAGACATCAATCAGGGCAACAATGATAACCGCCGGGGCAGGGCGTTTGCGTCGGATCAGGAAGCGCATGGTGGTCAAACGGTTTTCGGCCTGGCGCCAGCCTGGGGCTTTTCCTCCATCTTATACTGCCGCCGGACAAATTCATCGCACAAGGTTTCCATTTCCACCGCCAAAACCTCGATTTTTTTGTTGAAATAACTCCAGGCCACCAGGGATGGAATGGAGATCAGCAATCCAATCAGTGTCGTGCGGAGAATCAGGCTGATTCCCTGTGCCAGTTTCGCGGCGTCATTGCTGTTGTTCAGGCCCGACTGGCCTATGTCCCCAAACACGGTGATCATGCCAAATATGGTCCCCACCAGGCCCAGCAGGGGGGCAATACCCACGATGATTTCAAGAACCACCAAGCCTCTCTCCAGTTTGACAATTTCGTGGCGGGCCGCCGTCTCCAGGGAGCCCACGTTTTCAGCCTTGGGCCAGTCCAGGTGATTGGCGGCCGTCAGCACCAGGCGCCCCAGGGGGGACGGCTGGGCTTCGCACAAATGCCGGACGGTGGGCACTTCCTTCGAGCTTCGGCACTCCGAGAGCGCCCCCACCAGCAGCGGCGGCACCACCTGGTTCCAGCGCAATGACCATCCGCGCCAGAGGGTTACCCCCACCGCAGTGACCGATGTCAGGCCCAATAGCACATATACAGCAATGTCCGTGATATCCATAAAATGATTTCAATAATAAACAAACGTAAAAGTGACTTCCCGATAATTCTCTCCAATCACTTGCCGCATTTCATCCGGCCACTTGCCAAAAGGCGCCGCGTCTTCAATGGCCTCCTGGCAGTCATAGCTGAGCAGATTGCCCACGTTATTGGCGGTGACCTGAACGTCTCGCACTGTGCCATCATATTCCAGTTTGAACACAATGGAAACCTTTCCCGTGCGGTCCCCCACAAATCCTTGTTGTTCCAGGAGACTGTCCCAGCGTGCCTGCACCGCATAGATCAGGGCGCGGTCATAATCGCCAAATGGGGTTGCCCTCACATCCAGACTGGAATTGAGTTTATGATGCGCCCCGCCGTTGAGTTGGCTTTCCAGGCCAGGAAGATGGTCCTGTTGCGCCACCTGCTTCAAGGTTCGCGGGCGGGGCCGGTCGGGCGCCGGATTTTGCTGCGTTTCAATCCGGGCTATTTCCTTCTGAATCTTTTCCGAGCCATCATTCAGCGGCGAGGACTGGCTTGGCGCCTGGCTCGGTTGGGTTGGCGGCGTGTCCGGCGATGGACGCAAGGGCTGGGCTTGGTTTGGCGCAGGATGAGCCTTGGACAGTCGTGTGGCGTTTTCCGTCTTGAGTATGTCCTTCTGCTTTCCGTCCAGCTTGGGTTGCTTCAGGTTTTTATCCTCATCCGGATTGCCGGCATGCGAGTTTTTGTCCGAGTAATAGGATGTGTTTTTCGGGGGAGTGGCATCAGCCTGGCTCACTTCCACGAAAATCGTGGGTTGACTTTCCTTTACCGCCGTTTTGGCCGGCAGCACCGGATGGATGATGTGGTGGCGCAGGGCAAAATGGCGCAGGTTTTGCCACCAACCCCAATGTTGCCCCATTTCATAAAGACTCAAAAGACTGAGATGCAGCAGGAGGGAAACCAGCAAGGCAACCATCACCCGTTCCCATTCGGAACGGCTGAGGCGCAGGGACCTGGTTTCATATTCGACCATGAACCCACTACTTTGCCCCACAGACCTGTCCCCGGCAACTTATAGATTTACCCTCCTTTTGACATTTTGACGCCCAACCCACCGGAAATGGACAGGAGATGCCATTTTGGCAAAAGGCCAGGCTACGGGGCGCCCCAGAGAGACAAGCATTGGCTCAAATTCGTTTGAATATGACCCCTCAAGCGGTTCCCGGCTTGCAGATTATTGGCAATGTGATTTCATCGGGTCATGGCGAAGGCAGACTTGGCAGGAATGGTAAAATATTGCGACCAAACTCTGGGCACGCGGCACGTTAAGGATTATGACAAGGCTTGGAATGGCCTGCAGGTTCAAAATTCAGGAAAAGTAACCCGGATTGCTGCGGCTGTGGATGCCAGTTTGGCCACCGTCAGAATGGCCGTGGAGGCCGGGGCAGATTTGTTGTTGGTGCATCACGGTTTGTTTTGGACCCAACGCCAGCCCTGGACCGGCGCCACTCGCGATTTGCTGGGGTTGTTGGTCCAAAACAACCTCGCCGTTTACAGTTCCCACCTGCCTTTGGACCTGCATCCAAGCCTCGGCAATAATGCCATTTTAAGCGCCCTATTGGGATTCAAACGGTTCAAGCCCTTTTTTCAAAGTCATGGCCAATTTATTGGCATGCGGGCAAATGTCGCGGTGTCCCGGCAGACCCTGGCAGACCGCCTCCGGCGTGCGACTGGCGGCAGGGTTCTTGTCATCCCAGGCGGTCCGGAGCAATGCAGGCGGATAGGCGTGGTGACGGGTGGTGCAGGGTCTGAATTGGCACTGGCCGCCGCCGAGGGCGTGGATACTTTCATCACCGGGGAAGGGCCCCACTGGTCCCACTCCCTGGCGGAGGAATTGGGGTTGAACGTGTTTTATGCCGGGCATTACGCCACCGAAACCTTTGGGGTGAAGGCTCTCGCAGAATGTCTCTCTCAAAAATTCAAACTACCCTGGGTTTTTCTGGATCACCCCAGCGGACTTTAGGGCCTGTCTGAAATTTGCGAGGGGTGCTGCGGCGGGGGAGGAGTATCCCCATACCAGGCTATGGCAACCAAGCCAACGCGGCCCACAGACAAAGGACCCTCCGTCCGCAGGGTTTTCGAGCAAAAAGAACTTGGTTGGGCTGTGGTCTTTGCAAAGGATTTTTGCCCAATCGTTTCTGTCTCTTTCAAAAAAATCTAGCAATCTCGCTCGAATACAACTCCGGCCAGGACTTTTTTGCGGCGATCAGGACTTCCTTTTGGAAAAGCTTGGCACGGGGTTGGTAATTGGCGTCGCCCTCGATCTTTTTCCTGAAAATCCCGGTGTCACTTCACCCTTGGCTGACTCGCCTTCATTGGCAATCTGCCATGACTGGCTCCGTTTCGCCCTAAAACACAAACCGCATCCAAATATCATATACAATGGCAATGCTTGAAAGCGGTATCAGCCGATGCTTTCCAGGCGGTCAAGATATACGTTGACCAGTTTATTGGTTTTGAGCAGCGATTCGATCTGCGGCCAGCGGCGGGCGAGCAAAGCGTGATATTCGTTTCTGCGAAGATTGCCGAACCGCAGATGCACGACTCGCGGCGGTGGCGAACTCGTGATAATGCGATCCGAGAAATCCGTATCCTTGCTCACAATGACCAAATCACATGAGCGGGCGTAGTTCCAAATCTGCGAATCTGCGGGATTCCGTCCGACCTTCGACAAAGGAATGATTGGAAGCTTTGGGGCGAACCGTAAATGCGACGGCACGTTGCCATCGAACAAATACCCCTTCATGCTGCCCGGACCAGCGAGAAATGATTGCCCATAACCCGCGAAGCGTAATCCAGGCACGCTTGCACATCGGCGCGAGTCAGTTTCGGATATTCCTCCAAAACGTCCTCAACCGAATCACCAGAAGCGAGGAACTCCAAGACCGTCTGCACTGTGATGCGTGTACCACGAATCACGGGCCGCCCATTGCAAACATCCGGCTTGATTGAAATGCGTTCCGCCATACTCCTATTTTACCACAATCGCCAGCGAATCCAAGGGGAAACGCGGCAGTCATTTTTCATACTGGCTTCGGATACTCCTCAAGCACACCTTACCCACGAATTGGGCCGGGTTGTCCACCTGGTAACCATTTTCAATGGAGATGCCAAAGACACGAGGCACAACGCATAATGCTGCACTGAACCTGGTTGGGCTGTAGTCTTTGCAAAGGATTTTTGCCCAATCGTTTCTGTCTCTTTCAAAAAAATCTAGCAATCTCGCTCGAATACAACTCCGGCCAGGCCTTTTTTGCGGCGATCAGGACTTCCTTTTGGAAAAGCTGGGCACGGGGTTGGTAATTGGCGTCGCCCTCGATCTTTTTCCTGAAAATCCCGGTGTGACTTCACCCTTGGCCGACTCGCCTTTATTGATGGCCGGCCGCCGGTGGTTTTGGGGAAAATTGGACCGACGGAGCTTGGCCGCGCACAACGCCCGTGGGTGTGTTTTTGGGTTGCGGCGAAATTGCTTGCCATTGGCTCGGACCCGCCCAAAATGAATGCCGTTGCACCTGTCAAGGGCTGCGGGGGTCCTGGCAAAATCAAAGCCAGCTTGGGGGGACCATGCCAATATGCCCGTCAGGCTCCGGTGCAGTGTCAATTTCAGCCAGTTTAGCTCAGTGGTAGAGCAACGGTTTTGTAAACCGTAGGTCGTCGGTTCGACCCCGACAACTGGCTCCATTTCATAACTGTGTGTGCAGTAATTGTTTGTGGGGCATTTGGTCTGCAAAGGACACCAAAACGGATACCAACTTTAGAACTCCGTCAGGTTTCGGAATAACGGGTGTTAATTCGCCCACTGCTCGCTAACGCGGCAGGGTTGGCTTCATTTATCTTCGTGGTTGCGTGAAATTATGAAAACACGTTATCGCTTAGCCTAACTTCCTGAGGGATTAACAAAAAACCCAATAAAACCGAGGGATTCTCGATTTTGTCGGGCTACGCGCCTGGTTTTTTGGCGGGGCGGCAAAGAGGGCCGTCGGGTTTAATTTTGACAACTTGTCATTGAGATTTTTGGGGATGGCGGTCATCAGCGGGCGGGCCGTATGCGGATCCAGCCGCAAAGAACCCAGTCGGATGGTTTGCAGGTGGCGCAGGATGCGGGGTCCATGCGGGTGAGCACCTGGTAGAACACGCCGTAGGCGGGCACCTGATAAAAGCGCCGCGTGCCTTTTTTGATCGGCAGGCCGAGGCGCCGGCGCTGGGCGGGCTTCAAGGTGTTGGCGAAACGGACAATCTCGGCGATCTCGCGCCGTCCGGCCAGCAGCGCCAGCGCGATGAGGGTGAGCACCGGGCCGATGCGATAGTGCGTGTTGGGGTCGCGCGGGCCGGGCGCGCGGCGAAAGACGTCCAGCAACGAATCCAGTTGCGCAGCCCCGACCGGCAGCGTGCCGGAGGGCGCGCGGCCCAAACCGGCGCGGCAGGCTTCGGGCACCTTCGCGGCGCGCAAGAGTGGGCGGGCGTCGGGTCGCAGCGGATAGAGCCACAGCTTCTTGGGCCGCTCGTTGGCCACATAGAAGTCGGCGCGGTGCCGGCGGTAACCGGCGCTGAACCCCACCGGTTCCCAGTTGCTGGCGTTGTAACACGTACCCGCGTAGGCTTCCGGATCGGTGAATGTTTCGGCCAGGACCGGGCGGTAGCCGAAGCGTTGCTGCCACTGTTCGGGCAGGACGCGTAGCGCCGCGCTCAAGACTTGCGAGGCCAGATTGGGCGACTGGCCTTTGCCGGTCAGCAGCAGAAAGCGGCGGTTTTGCACCACCAGTTTCAAACGTTCCACGCGCTGGTTGGCGCTCCAGGAAATCCAGCGGTCGCGATCTTTGAGCGCGTAGCAGGCCGGCCCCCAGACCAGCAGGGCCACGGGCTGGCCGTCCTGTTCGACGACTTGTCGGAGATAATCGCCGACCGGCTGGCCGGCGCCCAGGTAATGATGTTGGCCCAGGAGATCGTCGAACCAAGAAATCTCGTCGTCCGCAGCGATGCGGACAGACCTCTGGAGCCGATCAGAAGGGGCCGGGCTTAATGACGATGGTGTATTCATCCGAGATTAGCAGAGCAAAAAACCAGCCGCATGTCTGGCCCCATTTTTAACCAGTGAACTTCAACCACTTGAACTTGTAAAAAAATCACCCTGGTCAGCGTCCTTTGACACCGTTGCTCGGTTGCCGAGCAACGACAAGTTTGATAGTCTCACACCATGTTAACCGCGGCCGTAGCAGAATCAGCAATTCGCAAGCGAAAAGGGGAACTTGGACAGTTCCTTACCCCCGCTCCTGTGGCTGATTTTATGGCTTCTTTGTTCGCGCCGCTCCCCAAAGTTGTGCGTTTGCTTGATGCCGGCGCCGGGGCGGGATCACTCACGTCAGCCTTCGTCTCGCATCTGTGCGAGAACAACGCCAGTGTTAGCGCGGTCGAGGCAACACTTTTCGAGATTGACTCGCTCATTCAGGATGCCCTTTTTAAAAAAATGCAGGATTGTCAGCGTATTTGCGAGAAAGCAGGCATCCAATTCAGTTTCGCCATCCATGAGTCTGATTTCATTCAGGAAATGTCGGCTCGTCTTGGAGATAGTTTGTTCGACATGAAGCCGCTCGTTTTCGATGCTGCCATCGTAAATCCGCCCTATCGGAAAATCAGCACGGATTCCGCAGAAAGGCGAGGTTTACGCCATGTCGGCGTTGAAACTAGCAACCTCTATGCTGGCTTTATTGCACTCATCCAGCGATTGCTTGCCCCCGGCGGGCAACTTGTAGCAATCACCCCAAGAAGCTTTTGCAATGGGCCGTATTTCCGACCCTTTCGCGAAGATTTGCTCGCCAACTTGGAATTCCATCGCCTTCATGTCTTTGAATCACGCGGAGCGGCCTTCCGTGACGATAGCGTGTTACAAGAAAATATTATTTTCCACGCCGTGAAAGGCTATAAGCAGCCTAACAAGTTGGTGGTTTCCAGCAGTAGCGGCAAGCATGGCGATATTGTCGCCGAGGCAAAAATCCCATTTACGGAAATCGTTCATAAAAACGATTCGGAAAAATTTATTCACATTCCCTCCGCTTCCGGTCATGCAGGCGCGAAAAAGGTCATGGATGGATTGCACGCAACCCTTGCGTCTTTGGGCATTACCGTTTCAACCGGGCGCGTTGTTGATTTTCGTCTTAAAGATGCTTTGCGCATGAAGCCGGAGAAAGGAACTGTGCCGCTGCTTTATCCATGCCATTTCAATGGTGGAACTGTCCATTGGCCGAAACTGGATGCCCGCAAGCCTAACGCCATTCTCAACAATGACGAAACCCGGCCTTGGCTCGTAAAATCGGGGGTTTATTTGCTCACGAAACGATTCACATCCAAAGAGGAACGCCGCCGCTTGGTTGCTTGTATATTCGACCCGCAGGACGTGGATGCTGAATGGCTGGGATTTGAAAACCATCTTAATTATTTCCACGCAGACGGGCATGGGCTGGATAGAAATTTGGCTGTTGGCCTTTTTGTTTTCCTAAATTCTTCGGTAGTTGACCAATATTTTCGTCGTTTCAGCGGGCATACGCAGGTAAACGCCACCGATCTACGCACACTAGCATATCCCGACCGCAAAACACTGCAGGTAATGGGAAGTGAACTGAAACGACTTGATGAACCGCAAGAAAAGATTGACGAACTTGTCGAGAAATATATCCATGCCCACCAATAAGCCAAATCGTTTGGACGAATCACGAAAACAGAGACTCACTGAGACTGGCGAAATCCTTACTGAGCTGCAGTTTGGGCCAAGGCAAAGGAACGAGACTGCCGCCTACACCTTGCTTGCGTTGCTTGATCTTCGTCCAGATGTTCCTTGGGAAGATGCACAAGCACCTCTGCGCGGCATCACGCCGGTCATTGATTTCATCGCTGAAGCTTATGGAGTTCGCTACGCACCCAACACCCGCGAAACAATTCGAGACGATGCCGTAAAGTTTTTTGTAGAGGCTGGATTGTTGCTCCGCAACCCTGACGACCCAAACCGGCCAACCAACAGCGGAAAGACGGTCTATCAGATTGAGCCGTCGGCGCTCGCATTGCTGCGGAATTTTGGAACCAAAAAATGGACCCCGACGCTTGAAATATACCTTACCAGCCGGGAGAACATTAAGCATGAGATTGCCCGGAAACGGAATCTCGCACGCGTGCCCGTTACACTGCCTGACGGTTCGCAGGTGGCGCTTTCGCCGGGTGGACAGAATCCCCTCATCAAAGAAATCATTGAGCAATTTTGTCCTGCCTTTGCTCCGGGCGGCATGGTCATCTACATAGGCGATACGGAAAACAAATTCGTTCATCTTGAGGTTGAACGCCTCAAATCCCTCGGCGTCACACTGGACTCAGCTGCAAAAATACCCGATGTAATCGTTCATTATACCGCCAAAAATTGGCTCTTACTGATTGAAGCCGTCACAAGTGCCGGGCCGGTGGACGGCAAACGTCGTAAGGAACTCAAAGAATTGTTTGCGGGCTGTAAGCCGGGCCTCGTTTTTGTCACGGCGTTTGAAACTCGACGGGTCATGCAATCATTTGTCTCACAAATAGCATGGGAATCCGAAGTCTGGATTGCAGAAGACCCTGACCACATGATTCATTTTAATGGTGAGCGGTTTCTTGGGCCGTATCCTGACGTATTGCCGAAATAAAATTCAAACTCGCCGCATTTCGCGGTTTAGTAAAAAGACAGAATTGATTAAAAGATTTTTTACCGTTAGTCGGTAGGTTTTACGATCCAAGCTAAAACGTCGGGCGATAAATCGGGGAGATCCACTTCTGAAGGAATGAATAATGAACGATTGTTCTTTTTATGGCCTAGAGGTTTAAATGTATCCGTGTCAGCAACCTCGTCTGGTGAGGCTTTATGGCTGTGACAGACTGCTGGGATGTCAGGAGATTTTGGGGTGAGCGGCTTTCCAAGCGGCGGGCGTAAGCTCCGCCACCCGGGTGGTTGGCCAATCGCCAAGCCGGGGGAGGACATCCATCAAATAGGTCCGCAAGTTCACGTCCAATCTTCGGCACGTCTCCACAATCGAGGCTATCGCCGCCACCTTCGGTCCAGCTTCCGGACTGCCTATGTGCAGCCAGTTCTTCCGGCCCAATGCCACCGGCCTCATCGCCCCTTCGCACGCGGTCGAATTATTTTATCTTTTCCTTTTTTTTGTGGAGGCGCCGTAGGGTTGTGTCACCTTGGCAAATGGGAAGATCAATCGTTGCTGGAGCCTATTTTATCCACGGCAACGGCGGCGAGGATGACGGCGCCTTTGATGACTTGCTGCCAGAATGGGGAGACGTTCAAAAGGAACAGTCCGTTGTTAAGAACGCCAATGATGAGGCAGCCGAGGACTGTGCCGGCAATGGAACCTTTTCCGCCAGACAGGGAGGTGCCGCCTATGACCACGGCGGCAATGGAATCGAGTTCATAACCGATGCCGGCATTGGGTGTGGCGGAATCCAGCCTGGCTGTGACGAGCAGTCCTGCCAGCCCGGCTAGTGTGCCGCACAAGGTATAAACCATGATTTTGATGCGGCGGACGGACAGTCCGCTCAGGGCGGCTGCGCGTTCATTGCCACCCACGGCGTAGAGATGACGGCCAAAGCGGGTGCGGAGTGTGAGGCCGATAAAAAGGAGCACCAATCCGGCGGAAATCCAGACTGGCACGGGAATGATCCACAGGCGGCCTGTGCCGGCAAAATCAAAGGCATCGCCCAAGCCGGTGATGGGAAACCCGCCTGTCCAAAGCATGGTGAGACCGCGTGCGATGCTGAGCATTCCCAGTGTGGCGACGAAGGGAGGCAGCCGGAGCCATGTGATGCAGGCGCCGTTGATCCAACCCAGGGCGGCGCCCGTCAGTGCGCCAGCCACAATGGCGCCCGGGACCATGAATTGAACGAGCAGGTTGAGCGGGTGGATCGCCAGGCCGTTTTTGAGCAGGCCTGCGGCCACAGCCCCGGACAGCGCCAGGATGGAGCCCACGGACAAATCAATTCCGCCGGAGAGAATGACCAGTGTCATGCCCAGGGAGAGGCAGAGATTGATGGATATCTGGCGCAGGACATTGAACACGTTGTCGGTGGTGAGAAAAGAGTGGGAGGCCAGCGACATGGCCATCACCATGAGGATGAGGGCGAACAGCGATTGGAAGCGGGAGGTTTTTTGCAGGATCAGGGATGTTTTCATGGGTTGGAAGCGGCGGCGGGGGAGCCCGGCAAGGCCGCGTGCAGGATGGCCTCCTCGGTGGCGGCGGCCCGGCTGAATTCACCGGAAATCTGCCCGGAGGCCATCACCAGGATGCGGTCGGCCAATCCCATGATCTCGGGCAGCTCCGAGGACACCATTAACACTGAAAGACCGTCTGCGGCCAATTGGTCCACCAGGGCGTAGATTTCCTTTTTGGCATTGATATCAATGCCCCGCGTGGGTTCATCCAAAAGCAGCACGCGCGGTTGTGTGGCCAGCCATCGGGCGAGGACGACTTTTTGCTGGTTGCCGCCACTGAGGTTGCGCACGCATTGGCGCGGGGAAGGGGTGCGGATGCGAAGTTTCTCGATAAACTGGCGGGTGAGATTCCATTCCAAGGCAGGCCGTAGGATGCCGGCCCGGCAACACTGCGGGAGCACGGTCAGGGTGGTGTTTTGGACGATGGATTGGGCCAGAACGAGACCCTCGCTCTTGCGGTCCTCGGGGGCCAGGGCGAGGCCTGCCCGGATGGCTTGCTGGATGGATTGGATGTGAACGGGCCGGCCCCCGATCCAGACCTGGCCGGAAACGAGGCCTGGATGCATTCCAAACAAAGATTGCAACAACTCCGTCCGCCCGGCGCCCATCAATCCAAACAAACCCAGGATTTCACCACGGCGCAGGGTGAAATTCACCTTTCGGACCAGCCAATCACCGGCTCGCGTGGGGTGTTGCATGCTGAGGTCCTTCACTCTGAGCGCCTCGCCGGAATCCGGCTGGGATGTTTTGCGGAACAAATCCCTCAAATCTCTTCCCACCATCAGGCGGACCATTTCCTTGCGGCTGGATTCTTTGAAGGGTTTTTCCGCGATGAACTGCCCATCGCGAAAAACAGTGATGTCATCGGCGATGAGGTTTAATTCATCCAGTTTGTGGGTGATGTAAATGATGCCGGTTCCCTGGTTTTTCAACCTGCGGATGAGGCGAAAGAGCACGGTGATTTCGTGCTGGGAGATGGCCGAGGTAGGCTCGTCCATGATCAGGACCCGGGTCTGGATGGACAAAGCCCTGGCTATTTCCACCACCTGCTGTGAACCCACGCGCAATTCGCGGATTGGAGTGGCGGGGTTCCGGTCCATGTCCAGGGAGGAAAGCAGCCTGGCTGCCTCACGGTTCATCCGGGAATAATCCACCAAGCCCAGCCGGTTTAGCGGTTCACGTCCCAGAAAGATGTTTTCAGCAATGCTCAGGTTTTGGACCAGGTTCAGTTCCTGGTGGATCATCGCAATGCCTGCAG
>DAIDJC010000011.1:0-15724 GCA_027451565.1 Limisphaerales bacterium
GTGGGAAAATCCGAGGTGGCAATGATCCTGGCAGAGAGGATAAAAGGGGAAATCATCACCGTGGATTCCATGCAGGTGTACCGCGGGCTGAATGTGGGAACCGCCAAGCCATCCGAGGCAGACCAGGCCCGCGTGCCACATCATCTGCTGGATATTTGCAGTCTGGAGGAACCCTTTGATGCCGCACGGTTCGTTCAATGCGCGCGGCAGGCCGTGGAAACAATCCTCAAACGCGGGCACGTTCCGATTTTTTGCGGCGGCACCGGTTTGTACTTCAAAGCCTGGCTGGAAGGCTTGGGAGAAGCACCTCCTGGATCGGTGGAACTGCGGGCGGAGTTGGAATCCACACCGTTGGATTCCCTGGTCGCCGAGTTGGAAAAGGGGGATCCAGAGGCTTATTCCTCGATGGATCTCAAAAACCCCCGGCGCGTGGTCCGGGCGGTGGAGGTGCTTCGACTCACGGGGAAACCCTTTTCAAAACAGCGGGCGGCCTGGCAAAGCGACATGGCGGGAAAGGTTACGAATGGCCTGTTTATTCTCAGCCGTTCCACGGAAGATTTACACGCACGGATACGGGGCCGTGTGGAAAAAATGTTCCTAAATGGCTTGGTGGAGGAAACCCGGCAACTGCTCACCCAGGGTTTGGCTGTCAACCGCACCGCAATGCAGGCGATAGGCTACCGGCAGGTAGTGGAGGGACTGGCCCAAGGGGAATCGCTGGCGGTGATGAAAGAAAAGGTCACGATACGAACCCGCCAATTTGCCCGCCGTCAATTGATCTGGTTTAGAAAGCATGCAAGAGGCATCCAGTTGGAAATTCCACCTGACCAAACCACAAATGAAACCGCGGAAAGGATCCTCCAGGATTGGACAGTTTGAGGCCAATGGAACGGCGCCAGCCCGATTTTCAACCCTTTCTGGAAATGAAAAAGAAACTGATTTCTTTTTTTTGGTCCTTCAAAGGGATAAAATGGCGGGGTGAATCGAGCTCAATCCGAGGTTTTGTTTGCCGAGGCGCTGAACCATCTGCCTGGAGGTGTCAATTCCCCTGTTCGCGCCTTTAGGGCTGTGGGCGGGACGCCCTTTTTTGTGAATCACGCCTTTGGCGCCCGCGTCAGGGATGTGGACGGGAATGAGCTTTTGGATTACGTGGGGACATGGGGGCCGGCCATTTTGGGGCATGCCCATCCACGAATCATTGAGGCGGTGAAGGATGCGGCCACACATGGCACAAGTTTTGGCATTCCAAACCCACTGGAAATCAAAATGGCGCGCCTGATCAAGGGGCGCGTGCCATCAGTTCAAAAGGTGCGCATGACCAACTCGGGCACCGAGGCCTGCATGGCTGCAATCCGGCTGGCGCGTGGCTACACGAAACGGGATAAAATCATCAAGTTTGACGGGTGTTATCATGGGCACGTGGATTCGTTGCTGGTGCGGGCTGGGTCTGGCGCGCTGACGCTGGGGCAGCCAGACAGCGCAGGCATCCCGGGCGCGTTCACCCAACACACAGTGGTTTTACCATTCAACGACCAAGCTGCGGTTGAAGCAGCTTTTGCATCTCACCCTGGAGGGATAGCAGGCATCATATTAGAACCCATTCCCGCCAACGCGGGGCTTTACCTGCCCAAGCCAGGCTATCTTGAATTCCTGCGGGACATCACACGAAAGCACCAGTCCCTTTTGATTTTCGATGAAGTCATGACCGGATTCCGGCTTGCCCCCGGTGGGGCACAGGAACGGTTTGGCATGACGCCGGACCTTACCTGCTTTGGAAAAATCATCGGCGGCGGGCTGCCCGTGGGGGCACTGGGCGGCCGGGCGGAGATCATGGATTTTCTGGCGCCCGCAGGTCCGGTTTACCAGGCGGGCACACTGAGTGGCAACCCGCTGGCCATGGCGGCGGGCATTGCAGCACTCGAGGAACTATCGGCATCCGGGGCATATGCATTGCTGGAATCATTGGGAGCACAGCTCGCTGAAGGAATGCGCAAGGAGGCAGGCAGGGCTGGCGTTCCCGTGCAAGTTCATTCTTGCGGCTCGATGTTTTGCACCTACTTCCACCCGGACCCGGTCGAAAATGTGGCCGATGCACTCAAAAGCGACCGGGATCGTTTCAAACGCTTCTTTCATGGCATGCTGGAGAACGGCGTCTATCTGGCTCCATCCCAATTTGAAGCCGGGTTCATATCCACCGCTCACACTTCTGGGGACATTGAATCCACATTGGCGGCGGCGCACAAAGTTTTTAAGAGCCTATGATGTCACCCAACGGACCCGGTTCATGGGCGGACACCCCGGCAGCCGCCGGATTGAAGCAAACGCAAGCGCCGGGGTTGCGCCTGCGCGCGGCTAAACCAGGCGAGATGGCGAAGGGATCGTGTTCATGAAAAACCAGGAAGCTTACGATGATGCCATGTTTGATTTCAGCAAGGGTGACTTTGCGCAGGCTGCGGTGAAACTGAAGGCGGTTTTGGAAGTGGAACCCGGCTATTACGAAGCCCAGCTTGCATTGGGCATGGCCTTTTACAGGCTGGGGGATTATGCGTCCGCGATTGAGGAAGGTCACAAGGCATTGAAAATGCGCCCATTGGATCAGCTCCCCCACACCAACCTTTCGCTTTTTTACATGAAATCCGGGGACAAGGTTACAGCAGAGCATCACGGATTGCAGGCTCGCATTGCGGGCTGGCGGGAAGAGGCGGCCCAAAAAGGAAAAGGCGCGGCCAAACCGGACGGTGAAACCCCGAACGAGTTGGAAATGGCAGGAGCCAAACCCAAGGCCATGAAACTGCCCGCAAAATTTCCCGACCAGCCGTGGAAAAAGAAAAACCCGGAAATCTCCGGCTTATCAGCCCCGCATCCACCAGGAACCCCACCCCATAATGAACCAGGGAAGCCTTGAGGCCGGCTTGCACAGGGCTTGCAAACACCCAGCCTTTAATAACCGATTGTAAGCATTTCAATTCATAATATATTCAAGACAATGAAATCATCCTACGAACTGGCCATGGAACGACTTCGAAAGGCTGCTCCATCGGCAAAATTGACAGAGGCACAAAAGCGGGAACTGGCGGATTTGGATACGCAATATGCCGCCAAGATAGCGGCGAGGGAGATCGCGTTGCAGGCTGAGATCCAGCGCTTGGAGCAGGGTGAAAACGTGGAGGAAGCCCAGGAAACCAGGCGCCAACTGGCTGCAGACCGCAAAAAACTCCAGACCGAGCTGGAGGAGAAGAAGGACCGAATCCGAGGAGGACAATGAGGCAGGTTCGGGCAGGCATGCAACAGGGCATTTTTCGGGCGGTGCTTGAAAAAGCCGCGTTGACTCACGGCTAAATGTTACCGGGACTGGGCAGGCTTGGACAAATCGGGTTTGAACAGTTGAATTAGGACGCCGATTCAGCTATTGTGGAGGGATTATGACGTTGACTGAAAAGTTGCTTGCACGGGCTTCGGGGAAAGCGAGAGTACAAGCCGGGGACAATATCTGGGTGAATGCGGATGTCTTGATGACGCACGACGTGTGCGGGCCAGGCACGATTGGCGTTTTTAAACGCGAATTTGGCCAAGACGCCAAGGTTTGGGACAAAAACAAAATCGTCATCATCCCTGACCATTACATTTTCACAGCCGACTCCAAATCCAACCGGAATGTGGACATTCTGAGGGATTTTGTGCGCGAACAGGGGCTTCCCTATTTTTACGATGTGATAGACGACCCGAATGGCCACTGGCACTTTGACACCTCCAAGGGGATGTTAAATCGCCAATACGGCTCCCGATACGCCGGGGTTTGCCATACTGCCCTGCCGCAGAAGGGTCACACCCGTCCGGGCGAAATCCTGTTTGGGACCGATTCCCACACCTGCATGGCGGGCGCATTCAATCAATTTGCAACCGGCATCGGTAACACGGATGCAGGATTCGTGATGGGCACCGGGAAGCTTCTGATCAAAGTTCCTGAGACCATGCATTTCCGATTGGAAGGCAGCCTTTCGCCCGGTGTCATGGCCAAGGATGTGATCCTGCATTGCATTGGTGAGATAGGTTTCGATGGCGCCACTTACCGGGCCATGCAATTTGACGGTGAAGGGGTGAAAAGCCTTTCCATGGATGACCGCATGACCATTGCCAACATGGCCATTGAGGCGGGTGGAAAAAACGGCATTTTTGAATTTGACCTGCGCACCCAGGAATACGTGGATGCCCGAACCAAATTGAACGGCACAAAAAGCAAGTACGAACCTGTGTTGCGGGACCAGGACGAAAAATTCATTTATGATTTGACGGTGGATTTGAGCCGGCTGGAGCCTACGGTGGCGTGTCATCCGGACCCGGGCCAGCGCAAAAAGGCCAAGGAATTGGGTCACGTCAAACTGGACCGCGCTTACGTGGGCTCCTGCACCGGGGGCAAAACCAGTGACTTCATTGAATTTGCCCGGGTCTTGCGTGGACGGCGAGTGGCGATAGACACGTTTGGCGTGCCCGCCACACCTGAAATTGTTCGCGACCTCCAGTCCACGTATTGGGGGCAAGAAACAGTCTGGCAAATCCTCGTAAACGCCGGGGTACAAATGACTGAAAACGCCGGCTGCGCTGCCTGCCTGGGTGGTCCGGTGGACACCTTTGGCCGCATTAACAAGTCCGGCATCAATTGCATCAGCGCCACCAACCGGAATTTTCCGGGCCGAATGGGGGACAAGGAGTCCAAGGTGTTTCTGGCCTCTCCAGCCACCGTGGCTGCAAGCGCCGTTGCTGGTAAAATTGCTGACCCACGGGAATATGTTTCGAATTAGAGCCGTCTAAAAAGTGACAGTCCTTTGCAGATCCGGGATTTTGACATTTGGCGAAGCTTGGGTGAAGGGGAATGCCTTTGTGGAGAGGACATGAATACGCAGATACCAAAACAAAAGCTGCCGCTCTCAGGCACCCGCCACAAAATAATCCGTGTCGCTAAAAGTTTTTTGAATCGTTCCGGGCAAATTTGAAATTGTGCCGCCGATAAGGTGGACGATTTTTGTTACGAACGTTTGCAAGCGGTGAGCCTGGGTTTTGGCTGTTCTTGAAAATCTTTTAGATATGGTGGTTTGCAACCACTAGGAATTGGGGTTGGAATGCGGATGCAGGATGGGGGCTTTGTAGGATCCCGGCAAATAGACGGTGAAGGTGGTCCCCTCACCATAACGAGTTTCGACTTGCAGGACTCCATCACCCTCCTTGACCAGTCTTTGAACGATATTTAAGCCCAGCCCGGTTCCCTCCTTGGGACCCTTGGTGGTGAAGTAGGGCTGAAAAATCTTGGGCAGCACCTCGGGGGGTATGCCTCCCCCAGTATCAGTAACCCATAATTTCACCAAAGGCGCCTCATTTTTAAGGTTTTCCACATTCAATAGACGACCGTTCGACCCATCTTTGAATTGGGCCAGGTCCAATGGCGTTTGGAGGATTTCCCCGCCCACCTCCACTTTGTGAGGCTGCGACCTGCACTGGCAGCCATTCACAACCAGATTAAGCAGCACTTGGATCAAATCCGTTCCATTAATGTTCACATAAATGTCCTGAGACAGGCGGGCAACGCTGAAATCGTTATCCAAAAGGCAGGGATGCACCCGCACTAATTGCTCCAAATCCGAGAGGAGTTGATTCAAAAGCGCCGGAGCTGGTTCATCCGATTGTTTGCGCAGGAAGCCGAGGTAACGGCGTGAAATATCTATGCAATTGGTCACCTGCCGCTCGATGATGCGAACCCGTTCCCTGACAAATTCCAAATCTTCAAGCTCCAGCCGGGAGGAACGGTTCAGCTTGGAATTAACAAGCTGGATAAAGCCGGAAATGACCGTAAGTGGACCATTGATATCGTGGATGATGCTGGCGTAAATATCACCGCGTGTGCGGGCCATTTGCCCCTCCATGCGTTGATTTTCCAATTCACCCAGCAACTGATTGACCTTTTCGGCTCCTGAATGAATTTCCCCCTCCAGCACCCGCCGCTGCATGGCTCCTGAGACGGCATTGCGAATGGTGGCTATGTCAAAGGGTTTGTTGATGTATTCACAGGCCCTCAAACGCAACGCCTGCCGGATGGTGTCTGTGGTCTCGTAAGCTGTGATCATGACCGCCTCGATGCCCGGACGCACGAAGCGCAGCCTTTCCAGAACCTCAATGCCGGACATGCCCGCCATGCGGATATCCAGAATAGCCACGTCAATTTCATGTTGCTGCGCCAAGGCTATGGCTCCCGGTCCATCCTCCGCCATGAGGAGTTCATAATGATCCTTGAAGATGACGCGTAAGGACATGCGTGGACCTTCTTCGTCGTCCACCACCAACAATGTGCCGCGTCGTTTAGGTTTGGGTTCCGATGCAATCAGGCTTGGAGTCGCGTCGGTAACCATGATCGTCCCTTCCGCACCAAGTGACATAATTGGGCAACCATAACGCAAAACCGGCGGTGCTCAAGCGAAAACCACACGAATTTCCGTTTGGCATTAAATCAAAGCCTTTCGCAAAAGGTCAAGAGCTTGAAAGGTGGTGACTGCCTTGAAGGTTTGTCTGTCCCAGGCATTGAGATAATGATGAACGGAAACCCCATCCGGGCTGGCTAAAGCCATAAACACGGTGCCAACCGGTGTGGCGGGGGTGCCGCCAGCAGGACCGGCCACGCCTGTGATGGAAAGGGCGTAATCCGTGGAGAAAAGAGCTTGGGCGCCGGTGGCCATCGCACGGGCAGTCTCCTCGCTGACAGCGCCTTTTGAAACCATAAGGCCATCATCCACGCCTAAAAGACGTGATTTGACAGCATTGGCATAAGTCACGGCGCAACCCCGAAACACCTCTGATGCGCCCGGGATATTGGTGATACGGTGGGCCAACAGGCCACCCGTGCAGGATTCGGCGAGAGCCAGTGTTTGTTTGCGATGCCTTAACTGCGTCACCACGATGTCTTCCAGTTCGTCATCGTCGCGGCCATAAAGACTGGGGCCCAACAGCTCCTGCACAATGCGGGCTGCCTCCTGCACCAAAGGCCCTGCCTGGCCACCCCGCGCCACCAACCGGACGTCCACTGCGCCAGGCCGGGCACAGTACCCCACCACCAACCCCTCACACACAAGCTGGTGCAAAGGCTCCTCAATCCGCTCCTGTACTTTGGATTCCCCCACCCCGGCGGAGCGCAATGTCAGGCATGCAAAGGCTTCTTGCGGAAAATGACGATGTAAAAAGGGCGCCACCGATTCGTTAAACATGGGGTGCAATTCGCGCGGCGGCCCGGGCAACATCACCAGCCAGGCCGGTTTTTTAGACAACGCAAACAGGTTGGGATTCACGCATAAGGCCAAGCCTGGAGCCGTGCCGTGACTATTTAGGAAAATCTGGGCGCCCTCGGGAACCAGCTCCTCCACCGAAGTTCGCGCGGGGCGGGGTCGTTTGCGTTTCGCAAAATATTCCTCAATGTGCTGGTGAATCGCGGCATTTGCCACCAGTTTGCAGCCTAGTAAACCGGCCACTTCCTCCCGGGTAAAATCATCTGAAGTGGGACCCAGACCGCCGGTTGTCACCACCAGATCGGCGCGGCCAAGCGCTTCTTGGATGGCTTGACGAATGGCTCCTGCCGTGTCTGCCACTGTCACCTGGCGCACAACCTCATGACCCAGGTCAGAAAACCGGCGGCAAAGCCATTGCTGATGGGTGTTCAACACACGGCCCAAAAGCAGTTCACTGCCCGTATTGACGATTTCAACATTCATTCAACATCCCTCCCGGACAGGATTCAATGTTCATTCGCTCTGCGGGTGGGTCCCGGTTATTTGGGCATTGAATACCCCTAAAACATAACTTTTATTGGTGTCCGGAGTGCAAAGATAAATATGGCCCGGCAAATGATGCTGCTCCACGGACCCAAATTCCAACCGCAAGGCGTATTGGCTCATGAACGTATTCTGGTAATGGTTGGTGGCATCAAACCAGCGCAGTGAAACACGGGCGGACAAATTGGTGTCCGCCAGGATATTCAGGCTCTTGCCCGCAAGGGCCTCGGGTGGGGAACCCTTGAAATCAATCGCCACACCCGATGTGAAAGGCCCCTTTCGACCTTTACGAAGGATCAACGTGCCGTGGCTGTACAAGGCACGGTCCACCTGAAAAGAAAAGCCGAAGATGCGCCCTCGCGCGGAAAAATCGGGAATGGATTCATTGGCAAGGTCCATCTGCCAGTAAGAATTGGTGTCCCCAAAGGGTGGGGCTGGAAGAGTGGAGGCAGCGGGCGGTTGCTGGGTGCCTCCTGCCAAAAAACCGCGAAGCAAAGTGCCTTTGTAAACAAAACCGGTCGCCAAGCCAATGCCTGCGAGAATGAGCAGCACCACATACCGCCCGGGAAATCCACCCTGGGAAGCCGGGGCGGATGGAAGGCTGTCTGCCGGTTTGGGTCCTGATCGGTCGGATGCCTTAATACCTGTCAAAATGAACCTTTGGTCCTCAGAAGCTGGCGCCTGCGGGATGATGATTTCCTGGAAGCAGGTGGGGCAGGTCATTTTGGAACCCGCCTGCGAGGAGTCACACCGGATGTGCTGGGCGCAAACCGGACAGGCGTATTTGAATTCACTCATGATATACGTTGCCAACATTCCATATTTGCCAAAAACCGGCAACGGCCAAATGAACTAATTTCCCATCCAGTTACGCCCTCCAGGGATGATTCCGGGGAATCTTTTGCCCAAGCAGGCAAAAAAATAATGGGCAATTCCGCCCAAGTGTGGTTTACATTAGGCAGCTAAAATGCCAGCCCATACCCAATCATCATCCCCGTCCAAACGACCCGGCAAATCCCCGGTGTCCCGCAGCGGCAGATTTTCAGGCGGACCTGCTGCCGATGTGGCCCGATACACCGAATCCATTTCCTTTGATTGGCGGCTTTGGAAGCAGGACATCCAGGGGTCCATTGCCCACGCACGCATGCTATGCCGCATGGGAGTGCTCACCCAAAAGGAGCTTCAGGCCATAGTCAAGGGCCTGACATCCATCGGGCGTGACATTGCCGCAGGGCAATTTGAGTGGAAACAGTCCCTGGAGGATGTCCACATGAACATTGAATCTGCCCTGACACAACGGGCGGCTGCTGGCGCAAAATTGCACACCGCCCGCTCACGAAACGACCAGGTGGCGCTGGACATGCGACTATGGCTGCGTGAAGAATTGGATCATGCGTCCCAGGACATAGCCAATCTCCAGCGAGCCTTGGTCAACCTCGGCACGCGTCATGCAGGGGTCATTATTCCGGGGTACACCCATTTGCAACGTGCCCAGCCGGTTTATCTGGCTCATCACCTGCTGGCCTATGTGGAAATGCTGGAGCGGGACATCCAGCGCCTGAAAGACTGCCGTCGCAGGGTGAATGTCTGTCCCTTGGGCAGTGGCGCCATTGCCGGCAGCACGCTCCCGCTGCAAAGGGAATGGGTGGCTGGCGAACTCGGATTTGTGGATGACCACGGGAGGATTCAGGTCACCCGGAATTCCATGGACGGCGTGAGTGACCGGGATTATCTCGTGGAATTCTGCGCTGCATCCGCCCTGCTTGCCGTTCATTTTTCGCGGATGGCCGAGGATTTGATACTGTGGGCCGGGACGGAATTTTCCTTCATTCAGATAGCGGATGCCTACACCACGGGATCGTCCCTGATGCCTCAGAAGAAAAACCCGGACATAGCGGAGCTGGCGCGTGGAAAAACGGGAAGGGTGACGGGCAATCTGATGGCCTTGCTGACGCTTCTCAAAGGACTGCCCATGGCCTACAACCGTGATTTGCAGGAGGACAAGGAGCGGGTTTTTGACACGGCGGACACGGTGAGAGCCACGGCGCGTCTTTTGGCGGCCATGCTGGATCACACCACGGTAAACGAGGCGAATTGCGCCGCAGCGGCCAGTGATCCTGCCCTGCTGGCCACAGACCTGGCAGACTACCTGGTGGAACGCGGGATGCCATTCCGGCAGGCGCATCACGTGGTGGGCACACTTGTGGCGGCGGCGGCCCGTAAAGGCAAGGCCTTGAACGAGCTTGACCACGCGGAATTCCTGGAGGTGGACAAACTGTTTGGACCGGATGTGACCGAGGTTTTCCAGCTATCCCGGGCGATGGCACGCCGCAAGGTGACCGGGGCTCCCGGCACGCAAGAAACAGCCCGGCAACTGAAATTCTGGCAAAGAGCCTTGTCTATCCAGCCAGTCCAGAAATTCGCCAAAACGCCCGGCACCCGGTCAAGGCGGGGTTAAAGCCAGCACCGCCTCACGTAATTCCACGGCCAGGGCTTTGCGATCCCTGTGACCAGGAGGGAAAGGGGCAAACCCGACCCGGGCATGAATGAGCCTTTTGCCCATTAAGTGCAGAGCGTGGGTCAAAAAGGTGTGATTACCCCAATAACAAACCTCGCGGCTGGCATCGCCATCGTCCAACAAGTACCGAATACGGCCCACGGTAATGGGATGGCCGCCCTCCGCCACGGGCTCCAACAAGGGAGACCGGAAAGGGAGCACCTCCTCGCCATTGGTGCTGGTGCCTTCCGGAAAAACCACCACCAACAAACCCTGCTCCAGAGCCTGCCGGATTTCCTGGTTCACCACCCCCACATGCGTGCGCCGCGCGCGTTGGATGAACAACGTGCCCCCCAGCGTGGACAGCCAGCCAAACAGTGGCCAGTGGCGCACCTCGGATTTGGAAACAAAAACGGCGGGCGTGATGGCGGACAGCACCAAAATATCCAGGTAACTGAGATGGTTCAGCACCAACAACCCGCGTGTGGGTGGCATGCCATCAAACTCACTACGACACCCAAACACCCTCAGGTGCCGGATACATGAACGATGCAGCCATCGCGCCTGATTGAGCCTCTTGGAAGGGGGCCTGGAGAAAGCCGTGGTCCCAAGATAATCCAGGAGCACCACCACCAGCTCCCACAAAAACCAAAAAAGCCTGCCGACCGCACGCAACTTCATGCGTTGATTTAAATTCCCGGCGCGGGAAGGTCAACCGAGAAATCGCTCCAATGTGGCGGGTGCAAGTGCTTTTAAATCCAGCATGGTTAAAAAATCAATTGTTTTGAACCGGGTATCCAGGGCTGGTGGACCGCAGATTTTGGCTCCGACTGTCAGGTAGGCGCGCAGGAGTTTTGGGATGGGAACCGGCTCCCCGGAAACCTGGTCAAGCGGGCAATCGTAAACCGGTTTCGGGCGCGTGCGCCACTCCTGTTCAGCCAAGGCACCCTTGCGGCAGATTTGGGAGTAAGCAGAAGCGCCTGCGGAGGGTTCCTGGGAAGTAAGGGAACTGCAACCCACGAGGTAACGGGCTCCCCGCTCCCGTCCGTAGGAGGCAATGCCGCGCCATAGCAACCCCAACACCACCAGGTTTCGATGCTGGCGCTCCACGCAAGCCCTGCCCAATTCCACCATTTGGCCGCGAAACCTCTCGAAAGGTTCAAAGAAAAATTCCTGTGCTGAATAGTAACCCAAGCCCCGCGCGGCGCTTTCGCCGGTCTGCAACCGATAGGTGCCAACCACCTGCCCGGTGGGCAGATGTTCCACGATCAAATGATCGCACACCCGGTCAAATTCATCCGCATCTCTGCCAGTGGCATGGGATTCCGCCAACCCTTCCTTTAACTCAAGGTTGAAAACCTTGTACCTCAATTCCTGGGCCGCCTGCACCTCCGCCACGCACCGGGACAAACGCACGGTGTAATGGGAGGGTTTGCAGGTCACAAGCCGAATGGATTGCCGAATCTGATTCATGAGTCAATGTAACCCAGAAAATGTGACAGCTTCATGGCGCCCAGGTTACTTTTTCAGGCTCAAGAATCGTTCGAGGTACTTGGCCAGCATATCCACCTCCAGATTCACCGGGTCGCCCACCTTGCGCACTTTTAGAACGGTTAAATTCAAGGTGTGTGGAATGATCCACACTGTAAAATGCCTGGCTCGCACCGCAGCCACAGTCAGGCTGATCCCATCCACTGTCACGGACCCCTTGTATGCCAGATAGCGCATCAACCTTCCCGGCGCGGCGATTTCCAGCTTCAAATCCGCCCCGCATTGCTCCCTCCGGGAAATGTGTCCCATGCCATCCACATGTCCAGTTACAAAGTGGCCGCCCAGACGACCATTGGCCTGCAGGGATCTCTCCAAGTTCACTTCGGAACCTTTCTGAAGATATTGCAGATTGGTGAGGCGCCAGCTTTCCTTAAGCAGGTCAAAAGACAGGAGGCCGGGCCGCGTGCGGGAAGCAGCTCTTTCAACTGTCAGGCAGCATCCATTCACCGCCAGGCTTTCCCCCACCTGGACACCGCGGCTGCACACCCGCGATTTCACCGTCAGGGTGATTCCCCCGGGATGGGTTTGAATGTCTTGCACCCTGCCTGTTTCTTCCACAATGCCGGTGAACATGGACGAAGAGTTTATCTGGCTGACAAACTGCGGTCGAGAGGGGATTTGAGCGGATTTACCACCCGGGCTGAAAGGAAAAGATCGGACCCGAGCTTTTTCCAATGAAGATCATGCAGGCGCAAAACCTGATTCCGTGTGGCGGCGCCAATTCCGGCGACAGCCTTGATGGCATCCCGACCGGCAAGGATTTTTGGGGCATAAAAAAATGCGACCCGCTGGGCAAGTCCTCCCAATAAAAACGAGGCATTGACCTCTCCCCCCCCCTCCACCAACACATTGACCACGCCTTCCTTTCCCAGGCATCGTAAAAGCGAGGAGAGGTTCACCCCTCGCTTGCCAACAGGGACGCGGAGAACAGTCACTTTGCGTGCCAGTGCAGCCACTTTGCGTGGGCTGGCTCCACGTCCCACAACCACGGTGGTGGCATGCGCCTGTGAGTCATTCAAAACCCTTGCTGCGGTTGGTATTCGGGCCCGGGAATCCAGAATAATCCGGCGCAATGGAGAAGTCCTCTCAACTGCGACACCAGACTTGGCGCGTAGCGTCAGGGAGGGATCATCCGCCAGGATGGTGTTCACCCCCACAATGATGGCGTCATGGCCTGCACGCAAATGCATGCCCCATTCCCGTGCCTCCGTTCCGGTGATCCATTTGGAATGACCGTCGGAAGTGGCGATTTTGCCATCCAGGCTCATGGCTGCCTTGACCGTGACAAATGGAGTTCGATGAACAATCCAATGGTTGAAAGATTCATTCAAGACCTCACAATCCCTGACCACGCGGTCGAGGGAGGAAGGCTTGGGGCTGTCCGTGCAAAGATGGCTGGCACACAGGACTGAAAGGCCTGCCTTTTGCAGCAGGGCAAATCCCCGTCCTGAGTGCAATGGATTGGGGTCCTGGACTGCGGCCACCACCCTTTTGATACCGGCATTTAAAATGGCCTGCGTGCAGGGCGGCGTTCGACCAGTGGTGCAACAAGGTTCCAGGGTAACGTACAGGGTGGCTCCGTTCAATTTGCGTCCGCGCGCGATTGCATCCTTGATGGCTTCCACTTCCGCATGCGGACCGCCTGCGTGTTTATGCCAACCCCGGCCCAAAACACGGCCGCCTTTCACAAGGACGGCTCCGACCATTGGGTTGGGCGAGGTTTGGCCATAACCGCGGCGGGCTAGAACCAATGCCTGTTTCAAATGAAACAGGTCATGCGTCGCCATGCGTTTAAATTCGCCCATGGTTCATGATTCGAACAGGGCCTGAGCGAATGATTGCGGGTCGAATGGGTGCAAATCATCCGGCTGTTCGCCCAGTCCGATGAATTTGATGGGCAGGCCCAGTTCTTTCTGGATTGCAACGACCATGCCTCCCTTGCTGGTGCCGTCCAGCTTGGTAACCACCAAGCCGGTGAGGGGTACGGTGCGGTGAAACTCCCTGGCTTGGGTCAGGGCGTTCATCCCTGTGCTGCCATCCAGCACCAAAAGCACTTCATGCGGCGCTCCTGGCAATTGGCGGCCCATCACCCGGTGGAGTTTTTGCAGTTCCTGCATGAGGTTATGCTTGGTATGCAGGCGCCCGGCCGTGTCCACGAACAGGTAATCCACCTTGCGAGACAGGGCCGCAGTGATGGCGTCATGCGCCACGGCGGCAGCATCGGCGCCGTATGCCCCAGCCACCACCTCCACATTCAGGCGAGTTCCCCAGAGTTTTAATTGTTCAATGGCCGCCGCGCGGAAAGTGTCACATGCTGCCAGCATCGCCTTTTGCTGGCGCGCTTGGACATGACGCGCCAGCTTGGCGCTTGTGGTGGTTTTACCGGTCCCGTTGACCCCCACCATGGAGACCACGGTCAGACCCTCCACTCTTTTCAAGGCATTTGAGGGTCCGGCCAGGCTGGCAACAATTTCCCCGCGCGCTATCGAGAGAAAATCCTTTGTTTCGGGCCCCTGTGATTCATAACTTTTTTTCACTGCCTGGATGATCTGGCTGGTCATGGGCAGGCCCAGGTCGGCGCCCAAGAGCGCTGCCTCCAAATCTTCGATGGAATCGGCTGTCAACCGGGGGGACCGGGTGACAATCCGTTTGATTTCGGAAACCAGCTTGTCATGCGTCCGGGCCAGGCCGGCCTTGAATTTGGCAAAAAGTCCCATGGTATTGAACAAATGAGTGTTGTGGAAATCCGGTTAAAAGAGAATGCGCTGGCGCCGGTTTTCAGGGAACCACGCGGTGGAACCGTTCTTTGAGCCGGGCCTTCATGACTTCCACTTTTTCGTGAGGCAATCGCACCGACCCTATCAGGGGCCGGATTTTGCTATAGCCATGGCAATCGCTGCCCCCTGTGGCCACCAGACTGTAATGACTGGCCATTTCCATGTAGTGGGCTGCCTGGCTCTTCGAGTGCTTGGAGTGCAGGCATTCGATCCCGTCCAAGCCCGCCTCCACCATTGCCGGCACGATGTCATCAGTGCGATTGAGTCCTGGATGAGCCATCACCGCCAAACCGCCCGCCTCATGAATGAGCTTGATTGCTTCGCTGGCAGACATTTTGGATTTAGGAACCCAGGCTGGGCGCCCTTTTTTTAGAAACCGCTCGAAGGCTTCGTCCAGATTGCGCACCAGGCGCGCCTTGACCATCGCACGGGCCACATGGGGCCTCCCCGGAGACCGGCAATTGGCAAGCTCGAAAACCATCTGCGTCTCCAGGGGCACCCCCAGGGCATTGATACGAGACACCATTTCGTGAATGCGTTGGGTGCGGACCTCCTGGAAATGACCGATTTCTCGCAGGAACCCCGCATGGTTTGTGTCCAGAAAATATCCCAGAAGATGCACTTCTGTTTCACCCTGCTCCGCCGTCAGTTCAGTTCCTGGAATGAATTCCATCCCCACGTCGGCACATGCAGCGGCAGCGCGCGCGCAACCCTCCACCGAATCATGGTCAGTCAGGGCAATGCAGCACAACCCGTTTTTTTGAGCCTCCAAAACCAGTTGCTCCGGCGAAAAAGTTCCGTCAGAGAAGTGGGTGTGAAGATGAAGGTCGGCAAATTTCATGGTGCCATGCGGGCGGGACGCAGGATTTCCCCCCGCACCTTGTCCAGGATGCCATTGACAAACTTGCCGCTGTCCTGGGTGGAAAATTTTTTGGCTATGTCCACCGCCTCATTGATGCTCACCACAGGCGGGATATCCTCCCGGTAAAGCATTTCATAAATGGCCAGTCGCATGATGTTGCGGTCCACTGCAGCGATCCGGTTGAAGTCCCAGTTGCGCGTGTGGTTTTTGATGCGTTCATCAATGGTTT
>DAIDJC010000011.1:15734-27702 GCA_027451565.1 Limisphaerales bacterium
ATGGTTTGAAGATGTTCCAGCACCCCGCGGATGAGCGGTTCGGCAAAAAGCCGGGTTTCTGCCTCCCCGGCCGTGGGTGGCGGCAGGGCGGTTTCCTGGCCCCATGTCGCGGGCCCCTTTTCCTGCTCAATCGCCGCCGTGCGCTGGGAATTCCAAAATTGCGCCAGTTCCAATTCCAAATCCGCAGGTGGATTCAGTTCATGCTGGAATAAAAATTGGACCGCGCGCTCGCGCGCCTCACGTCGTTTGCCCATGCTCCCATATTGCCGCAGAACTAGCCCCCCAGGAAATGAAAAATTGCCTTCCACCCTTTGCGCGGGGTTTGACTCCGGATAAAATGACCCATGAAACCTTGTTTCTCATCCATTGATGGCAACCGGTGACCGATTAAAAATCATCTGCCCCGGCCTTCTTTTTGGTACGCATGCAAACCATCGGTCGTAATATTTCGCCTGCAGATGGGCTTTGATTGCCTCAGACATTTCCCAGGGATCCTCGGCGACAGGAAGGTGGCGGAGGCGGGCTTGGCGCCGAAGGGAGATTGACTTGAATTGGAGCATTGAATTTGGCATGAATTAAGGGTGTTCAGCAAACGGGACAAAGAGCGGGAACGTTACTATTTACTACCTGGGCAGGGTGGGCGGGCCTATAGGCGCAAGCAAAGAATCATTTTGCTTTGGATTATTATCGCCTCTGTTTTCATGGGCGGTTTGCTGGCGGTTTTTATTTGGTGGGTATCCAGGCCCAGGATTTGACATGCCCTTGACCGCCATGAGTCAGAGGGTATCATGCAGACATCTTGAAAAAAAATCGTCTCAAGGTTGCCATCAAAGGCGTGTTCCTGCCGGGACTGCTTATGGCTTTTGCCCTCCCTGCATCCGCACAGGTTGTGGACGGCATCGAGGCAGTGGTGGCTGACAAGGTCATCACTTTTGCCCAGGTGGCCGATTACACGAGGCCGGTGGAGGAAACACTGCGCACACAGTACGGTTCCCAACCGGATGTTTACCGGCAAAAACTGGATTCCGCATTGCACGACAGCTTGGAATTGCTTGTGGAACGCGCCTTGATACTTCACAGCTACGAATCCGGGGGTTACGTTAAATTGCCTGACAGCTTGGTGGACGGCCTGGTTGAAGACAATATCCGGGAACATTTTGGCGACCGCGTCACCATGCTCAAAACCCTGCAGGCACAAGGGCTGACGCTCGAACAGTACCGCAAGGAACTTTTGGACCGTTATATTGAAGCCGGCCTCCGAAACCAGAATGTCCAGAAAACCATCATCATCTCCCCCTACAAGATCGAGACCTATTACCACGCTCACCAGGATGAATTCAAGGTGGATGATCAGGTCAAATTGCGGATGATCGTCCTGAACAAATCCTCTGATGAAGACACCAATGCCTTGTTTCAGGCGCGGGAAATTCTTCAAAAGGTGGAAGGCAAGACATCCTTTGCGCAGCTTGCCGCGCTTTACGCAGCGGGATCCCAGGAACATCCGAATGGTGAATGGGGGTGGATAGACCGCACAGTGCTGCGCAAGGAATTGTCCAACGCGGCGTTCAGCCTGCCGGTGGGACAGGTCAGCCAGCCCATTCAAACACGCGAGGCCGTCTATTTGCTGCAGGTTGAGGAAAAGCAGCCGGCCCACGATAAAAAGCTGGCTGATGTGCGGGATGAAATCGAGAAAACCCTTCAACTTCAGGAACAGGCACGGCTGTCCAAGGATTACATTGATGGCCTCAAGAAAAAAACCTACATCCGGTACTTCTTTAACTGAGGTCTGGGCGCTCAAATCGCGTGGCGGGAGCAACTCCAGCCAGGCATGCCAGGGTGATTCAAATGGAGACTGGTTGAATGGAAGGTTTGGGAAGCTTTGTAACAAGCGGGTTTTATGAACCGAAACCACAAGGGAACCGGATGGGTGGGCATTCCGGTGGGTGATGTCACCGGAATTGGACCGGAGGTGGCCCTCAAGGCCGCCGCCATGGAAGCTGCTCAAGATGCAGTCAAATATCTTTTCATAGGGGATGAAACCTGGCTGAACCGCCAAAACGCCCGGACGGGATTGAAACTGCCGCTGCAACCCTTCGTGGGGTATGCGGCGGAGGGAAGGTTTTTCACACATGACCCGCTGGGAAACAAGTTGCCGGACCAACTGAAAACCGCAGCACCAGAGGCCGCCCTGGCCGCCGTGGAATGGCTTCAAGATGGAGCCGGGCGCTGCTTGAAAGGAGAATTGGATGCGCTCGTCACCGCCCCGGTGAACAAGGAATCCATCATTCGGGCTGGTCACAACGGGTTTGTAGGCCAGACTGAAATGTTGTCCCAATTGGCCGGGACCCAAAAGACTGCCATGATGCTTTTGGGCCAGGACGAGCGTGGGAGGTGGCTGCGTGTGGCATTGGCCACCGTGCATATGGCGCTTCGCTGTGTTCCAGAGAACCTCACCCGCGAGCGGGTATTTCTAACCATCGAGAAAGCGGTTCAATCCTGCAGCGACCTGGGTTTGTCCCAGGCCCGCATCGCCGTTGCGGGTTTGAATCCCCACGCAGGGGAAGGGGGCGAATTTGGCGATGAAGAAACCACCATTATCGGACCGGCAGTGGAGGATGCTCGGAAGAGAGGGTGGGATGTGGAAGGGGCCTTGAGCGGGGACACGGTGTTTCATCATGCCTTGCACGGACGCTATGACGTGGTCGTGGCCATGTATCATGATCAAGGTTTGGCACCTCTCAAAGCAGTGGCTTTTGACACGGGCGTAAATTGGACCCTGGGGTTACCATTCATTCGAACCTCGCCAGACCATGGAACAGCCTACGATTTGGCAGGCCATGACAGGGCGAATCCATCCAGCATGCGGGCAGCCATTCGTTTGGCCAAACGGCTGGCGGCGAACAAGGCCAACTGATTTGAAACCCTGACTCGACGCCGTGATTTCGAGCGCAACGGTTTAAAACCCCCTCACTTGATCCGCACCCGGCGCGGCGGTTCACAATCTCATCGCGGAAGTCCGCTTCCACAAAACCCGACATTCGGATGGGTGCCGGAAGAAGCCATTGACTTTATGCATGAAAATTGTGTATCAGACTTTATTCATGAATAAAATTCATAGCTTGTGGCTTGGATTCCTGTTGCTTGCGGGCGTTTGGGCCGGAGTTTTTGGAGATGTGACAAGGAGTGGGGCATCCGTCATGGACTCCAATGGAGGCACGATGGAAGAGCGGGTATCACATTTGGAACAGGAAATGGCGGGTGTTTCAGCCCGGGACAGCCAGGTGAATTCTGGGGACAATGCGTGGGTTTTGGTGAGTTCGGCGCTGGTGCTGATGATGACGGCGCCCGGTTTGATCTTGTTCTATGGGGGGTTGGTGCGGAGCAAAAATGTTTTGGGGACAATGATGCACAGCCTTGTGCTGATGGGTTTGGTGTCCGCGATTTGGCTGGTTTATGGATACAGTGTGGCATTTGCGCCCGGAACGCCATTTTTTGGGAATCCCATGACCTATTTTATGCTGGGCCATGTTGGGGACACCCCCAACCCCGATTACGCCGCGACCATACCGCAGACCAGTTTCATGTTGTTTCAAATGATGTTTGCCATCATCACGCCTGCGTTGATCAGCGGCGCCGTGGCGGAGCGGGTGAAGTTCCGCGGTTATGTTTTGTTCATGCTGTTTTGGACCACGCTGGTTTATCTGCCTTTGTGCCACATGGTGTGGGGTAAGGGAGGATTTTTAAATTGGAGCCTTGGCGGTCAGATTCCAGCGCTGGATTTTGCAGGAGGCACTGTGGTTCACATTAGTTCGGGAGTTTCAGCGCTGGTCTGCGCCATCATGTTGGGCAAACGGGCAGGTTACCTGCATCAACCCATGCTGCCGCACAATGTGGTGTTATCCCTGATAGGCACGGGTTTGTTATGGGTGGGTTGGTTTGGGTTTAATGCCGGAAGTGCGCTGGGGGCCGGGGGGCTGGCAGCAAGCGCCTTTGCAGCCACTCATTTTTCCGCTGCAGCCGGGGCGTTAAGCTGGACGATGGTGGAATGGTGGCATAAATGCAGGCCCAGCGTCCTGGGTGCCGCGTCGGGAATGGTGGCAGGCTTGGCCACCATCACTCCCGCCTCGGGGTTTGTCTCCATCCCGTCGGCTTTTATGATTGGGCTGGCGGGAGGTTCCATCTGTTATTTTGCAGTCACAAAGTTAAAGGCCCACTTTTCCTATGACGATGCCTTGGATGTGTTTGGAGTGCATGGAGTTGGCAGCGTGGTGGGTATGCTGATGCTGGGTTGGCTGGCCAACACGGCGGTCAATCCGGCCATTGGGCAAACTTTTCATAAAAACGGCCAGTTGATTTCGCTGGCTGGGGGCCTTCATCAGTTCACCAACCAATCCGTGGCCGTGATGATCACGGCGGTGTATTCGGCCATTGCAAGCTGGGTTTTGTTCAAGGTGACCGATTGCTGTGTCGGCTTGCGTGTGGATCCGGAATCCGAAAGCATCGGGCTGGACCTGAGCCAGCATGGTGAAAGAGCCTATAGCGAATAAACCGGGTCCAGAAAACCCAATCAAAAATACCATGAAAAAAATTGAAGCCATCATCAAGCCATTTAAATTGGAAGAGGTAAAAGACGCCCTGTCCGACCTGGGTATTCTTGGAATGACCGTCTGCGAGGTGAAGGGATTCGGCCGCCAGAAGGGCCATACGGAAATCTATCGCGGCAGCGAGTACACAGTGGATTTTTTGCCCAAGATCAAAATAGAGACCGTTTTGCCGGACGCACTGGCCGAGCAGGCGGTGGAGGCGATCATCAAGGCTGCCAAAACAGGGAAGATAGGTGATGGCAAGGTTTTTGTGATACCGGTGCAGGAGGCTTTCCGCATCCGGACCGGCGAACAGGATGACCAGGCGCTTTGAAGTTTATGCCACAGCCCCCGAGTCAGGCGCCGAGGATGCTGTGAAAAACCACCTCTTTAGTTTTCCATACCAAGGCCATTGTGATGGCCAAAGGTGACAGGCCAAGGCAGAGCAGAAGGGTGGTGGTGAGGTTCCAAAACCAAGCCATGGCTTGAACGCCCCAGTGAAAGTTCAGGCTGGCCAGTTCAGGCAGGCCAAAAACTGCGCCCATGGCCAGCGCCCAAAGAATCAGCAACCACCGGTTCAACTTGGTGAATTGGCGCATTTCCTGGCGAAGGGTTTCATCCGGCAACATCAGCCCAAGTTGTTTGAGCACGCCGTTCAGGCAGAATA
The DNA here is from genome assembly GCA_027451565.1 of Limisphaerales bacterium. GTDB lineage: Bacteria > Verrucomicrobiota > Verrucomicrobiia > Limisphaerales > UBA11358 > UBA11358. The sequence continues at coordinate 20,985 of DAIDJC010000011.1, forward strand.
AAAACATCAAGGCAGACAACGTCAGGACCAGCATGGAATCCCTGAAAAACGGCTGCTCGGGCATGCGGCTGAACCAGAATGGGAATGGGCAGTAACCCAGGTTGACCCACCCGAAGAACCGGGCTCTGTCCAGCGCCTGCCTCCAGGGACGTTCCTTGGCTTGAAAACTCCCGATCTCCATGAGGCCATACAAGAGCAACATATTCACAGCCAAGGCCGGAATGATGCCTCCCAACCCCAGCCCATCCGCACGAGCGGTGTCCGCGCAAATAACCAGCCACGCCGGCAATCCCCAAAAAAGCGCGGATAACCCCCGGGTCAATTTGCCGAGGGACCGCAAGAGTTCTGGCCGTGGTGTGGCATCAGTCATTGTTTGAATTGTGCCTGAAACCTTTTGAAGGTTGAATTAAAATCCACTGTTGAAGCAAGCAGCCTGGCCGGTGTCCGCCCCGGTGAAAATGCGCCGGGGATGAGTTCGGGAAGACGGCCCCGAATCAGATGGGAAAATTCAGGTAGGTATAGGCTTTGAGACCCCGTTCGTAATCATCCAGCAACCGCATCGCCTCGGAAGGTTTCATTCTGTTGGACTTGATGGCTTCGTCCATTTGCGCCTTCATCTGCCGTTTCAACTCGTTCTCGTCATATTGAACGGCTGCCAGGGATTGGATGACGGTGTTGCCCTCAATGATTTCCTCAATGTAATAGCCGGTGGGTTCATCCGGTTCCAGGAAGACATGGACCTCGTTGACCCGCCCAAAAAGATTGTGCAAGTCACCCATGATATCCTGATAAGCCCCCATGAGGAAGATGCCAATGTGATAAGGCTCCGGCTTGCCGCCGCCGTTGATCTGGAGTTCGTGCAGGGGGAGTGTGTCCCGCACGTCCCGAAGGTCTATAAACTTGTTGATTTGCCCGTCCGAATCGCAGGTGATGTCCACAAGAGTGGCCTCTCGAGTGGGTCGTTCATTGAGGCGGGCCACAGGCATGATGGGAAAAAGCTGGCCCAAGGCCCAGTGATCCAGAAGGGATTGAAAGACCGAGAAGTTGCAAAGATATTGATCCGCAAGGCTGTCTTCCAATTTGAGGATTTCTTCCGGGATATAGGCCTGTCCTTTAAAACTATCGGCCACGGCGCGGCTGATTTCCCAGTACAAATGCTCGATCTTGGCCTTGTCTGGAAGGTCCAAAACTCCCAAGGCAAACATCTGTTGCGCATCCTCCTTGCGTTCCTGGGCGTCATGAAAGGACTCCAGCTTGTTGGCGCGGGCCAGATTGCGCCGAATATCCAGCAATTCCCTCACCAGAGCATGTTCCTGGTCTCCAAATTGAAAAAGTTCTCCCTCGCGGATTTTTTTGATGGAACCAAACACCTCCACCACCAGCACGCTGTGATGGGCCACGATGGCCCGCCCGCTTTCGCTGACAATGGTGGGATGCGGCACTTTTTCGGCGTTGCAGACATCTGCAATGTAATAAACGATGTCGTTGGTGTACTCTTGCAGGGAATAATTGGTGGATGAATCAAACGCGCTCCGCGATCCATCATAATCCACCCCCAAACCACCCCCTACGTCCATATAATCTATGGGGAACCCCATTTTGTGGAGTTTGGCGTAAAAACGGGCGGCCTCTTGGACAGCTTTTTTAACAGTCAGAATATCCGGCACCTGCGATCCGATGTGAAAATGGAGGAGTTTTAGGCAATGACCTAGGTTATCCGTCCGTAACATTTCGCTGGCTGCGAGCAACTCGACCGTGCTCAGGCCGAATTTGGCGTTTTCGCCCCCGCTCTCGGCCCATTTGCCAGCCCCCTTGCTGAGGAGACGGGCGCGGATACCCACCAAGGGTTCCACTCCCACCTGCTTGGAGATGGTGATGATTTGGCGCAATTCCTCCAGTTTTTCCACCACCAAAATCACCTGTTTGCCCAACTTGATCCCAAGGAGGGCCATGCGGATAAACTCAGCGTCTTTGTAGCCGTTGCAGATCACCAGGCTGCCGGGCTGGTTTTGCATGGCCAATCCGGCAAACAACTCCGGCTTGCTGCCCACCTCCAACCCGAAATCGAAGCTCCTGCCCGCATCCAAAATCTACTCCACCACCTCGCGCAACTGGTTTACTTTGATGGGGAACACCCCGCGGTACCTTCCTTGGTAATTGAATTCGGCAATGGAATTACGGAAAGCCTGGTTAATGGCCTGCACCCGGTGCCGCAAAATATCCTGAAACCGTATCAGCAAGGGAAACTTGAGCCCTCTCCCGCGCGCTTCCTCCACAACATCGGTCAAATCCACCACGCCGCCCGCCTCCTGAAGGGGCATGGCGACCACATGGCCAGCCTCGTTGATGTCAAAATACTTCGCGCCCCAGCGCTGAATGTTGTAAAGCGCGCGGGCGGCCTCTGTGTCCCACACTGGCGGGGAATCGGAAAAACTGGCCATGGTCATGGTTTCTAGTCGGTCGAACTATAGTTTTACCTGCGAAGAAAGCAACAATCAGCTTGTAAAAAATGAAAATTTCTGGGCTCCCGCCCCCTCATTGGGTGGGGTCAAACTTGTACCCAGAACTGGTTACATGACGTTTTTCGCAGACATGCTACATTGTTAACAGTTGAACGTCGTGGTTCAACCCGTTTTTTAGATTGTTGTTCGCATGTGTTGAAAGTGTTGTCAACAGCGTGTTTTTTGAAGAACCCCGGAGTCGTGTCCGGGGTTCTTCATTTTCCGGAACGAGGCTTGCCAAGGGGCCGGGGGTGGGTTAATCCAGACTCGCATGCTGCTTGCGGTATTGCATGGGGGTGACCCCAATCAAGTTTTTAAACTGGCGGCTGAAATAGTTGCTATCCTCAAAGCCCACTTCAAATGCCACCTCGGTGATGGATTTATGGGGGCGGCGGAGGAGCGCTGCGGCGCGATTTACCCGCAATTGCATGAGGTAGGCAATCGGTGAGTTTCCCATGGCGGCCTTGAAATTGCGCATGAAATTTCGTTTGGACATGTGGGCCAATGCGGCCAGCCGGTTTAGATTCGTTGGCGCCTGGTAATGAGCCTCGAGATGGCTGATCGCCTCGCCGATGCGCAACAATGCTCGTGAATCCGGATTGGGTGCATGGGCAAAACAACGGGCCAGATACCCAATGATCTGCATGAAGCAGGCCGTGGCCAGAAAGCGAAAACCCTGGCTCCGCTGGGTGAGTTCTGTCTCCAATTGGTCCACCAGGCCCAGAAGGCGGGCCAATTCCGCAGGGCTGAGCCGCAGGCGGCTGTTGAACTTGTGCCGCCGCCGCCAGGCCGGTTCCAGGATAAATAGGGCATGATATCCGGGCAGGGAAGGCAGGTCCTGATTTTCCAGTTCAAGCTTCTCAGGCTGGTACAGAATGTTGACCAGGCAAAGCTGATCCATGCTGGGATAATCATGCGGACGTGAGCCGCCAATCACAAAAACATCGCCCGTGTTCAAGGGATGGGTTTCACGCCCGGCCTTGTGGATGCCGCGCCCGGAGGTGATGATGACAATCTCTGCGAAATCGTGGGCGTGGAGACCAAAAGGCTGCTGGGGGTTGCGCCGTTCCACCGCAATGGGAAAACCATCCGTGCCAAACCAATCCCGCCTTTGCAAAACGGTGAGGGACATTTTATGAGGCTACTGTCAAAGGCATTGTGGTAATGGCCATATAATCCTGTTTTCTGGCAGCTTTGTCAAGGACACAAAATCGTTTTGCAGCTAGTCTGGCTCCCTAAAACCATCAATTAAGCCTGCTAAAAATTATGGCCAAAAAATCACTATCTATCAAAACCGCTTTTGACATGGCATGCGATCGGTATTCAGGCCTGGGCGTGGACGTGGCGCATGCCCTAAAAAGCCTGGAAGGCGTTTCCATCTCTCTTCACTGCTGGCAGGGGGATGACGTGGGAGGATTTGAAAATTTGAGCGGCGGGTTGGGAGGCGGCCTGGTGGCCACAGGCAATTACCCGGGCAAGGCTCGAACCCCGGACGAGTTGCGGGCCGACATTCAAAAAGCCTGCACACTCATCCCGGGACATCATCGCCTGAATTTGCACGCGTTTTATGGGGAATTTGAAAACCGCAAGGTGGATCGCGACCAGATTGAACCCCGGCATTTTGCCCGGTGGATAGATTGGGCCAAAGCCCAGGGGTTGGGACTGGATTTCAATCCCACTTGTTTTTCGCATCCCAATGCCGCCGATGGCTTCACCCTGGCCCACGAGGACAAAAGCATCCGCGAATTCTGGATTGAACATTGCCGTCGAAGCCGGGAGATTGGCGCGGCCATGGGCAAGGCCCTGGGCAAAACCTGCGTCACCAATGTGTGGATTCCTGATGGCATGAAAGACACGCCAGCCGACCGGGTGGGTCCTCGCCAAAGGCTGGCCAACTCCCTTGATGCGGTTTTCAAGAAGACGCTGCCCGCCCGTCATAACCTGGATGCAGTGGAACCCAAGCTTTTTGGGATAGGCAGCGAGAGTTTTGTGGTGGGATCCCATGAATTTTACCTGGGATACGCGCTTAGCCGTGGCAAGTTGCTGACTTTGGATGCCGGACATTATCACCCCACCGAGGGGATAGCGGATAAAATTTCCTCAGTGCTTCAATTCATGCCTGAGATCCTGCTGCATGTCAGCCGGGGAGTGCGATGGGACAGCGACCACGTTGTCATATTGAACGATGATCTGCATTCCATAGCCCGGGAGATTGCCGCCAATGGGTTTTTGAAACGCGTGCATATTGGGCTGGATTATTTTGATGCAAGCATCAACCGGGTGGCTGCCTGGACGGTTGGAGCGCGGAACATGCTTCGGGCCATGCTGATTGCATTGCTGGAACCGCCCCTGATAAGCAGTGCGGAGGCGGCGGGAGACTTCACCACCCGGCTTGCGTTGCAGGAGGAGGCCAAATCCCTGCCTTGGGGCGCCATTTGGGATTACTATTGCGAAACACAGGGGGTCCCCGTGGGGAACCGGTGGCTGACAGACATACAGTCCTACGAAAAAGAAGTTTTATCCAAACGCTGAATCCCTCATCCTGTTCGTAACCATTATGCAACCCAATCCTTTTTTTGGAGTATTCCTTCACTGGCTCGGCGGGCTCGCTTCGGGAAGTTTTTATGTGCCCTACAAAGGGGTAAAAAAGTGGTCTTGGGAAACCTACTGGCTGGTGGGGGGGGTGTTTTCATGGATTTTTTGCCCCTGGATTTTTGCCGGTTTGATGACGCAACACCTGCTGGGGGTATTGGAACAGCAAAGTCTTTCGACCCTTTGGTGGACTTATTTTTTTGGGGTATTATGGGGATTTGGGGGGCTGACCTTTGGGCTGACCATGAGATACCTGGGCATGTCCCTGGGCATGGGGGTGGCCCTGGGTTATTGCGCGGCGTTTGGCACGCTGGTGCCGCCGATTTTCAAGTCCTTGATGCCCAATCTGCCGGTGGGGGCGAGCATTGTGGAAATCGCTCGCTCCACTTCAGGCCAAGTCACATTGGCAGGCGTGGGGATCTGTCTTTTGGGCATCGGCATAGCCGCCTTGGCAGGCTTTACCAAGGAGAGGGAGATGCCCGAGGAAGAAAAAAGAAAGGTCATCAAGGAGTTTAATTTCAAGAAAGGCATCGGCGTGGCTACCTTCTCGGGAATCATGAGCGCCTGTTTTGCCTTTGCCTTGCAGGCTGGAAAAGGCATCAATGACGCCTCGCTCGCGGCGGGCACAGACAAGATATGGACTGGACTGCCTGCCTTGGTGATTCTTTTGCTGGGAGGATTCACCACCAACTTCATCTGGTGCGTGGTTCTGAACCTGAAAAACGGGTCCTGGTACCAGTATCTCGCCACGGAAGCGCTCCCGGAGCATGCCCACCTCGGAGGCGGTGGAGGAGAACACTCACCCGCAACCCACTACGAGGGCGGGCCGGTGTCGGACCTTAAGATTCCCGTTTTAGGCAATTACATTTTCTCCGCGTTGGCGGGCATTTGCTGGTATTTTCAGTTTTTCTTTTACACGATGGGAGCCACCCAGATGGGCAAGTATGACTTCGCCTCCTGGACGCTCCACATGGCCAGTATCATTATATTCAGCACCATGTGGGGATGGATCTTCCACGAGTGGAAAGGTTCCAGCAGAAAGGCGCATACCCTGATCTCGGGCGGCATCATCACGCTGGTGCTATCCACCATCGTGATTGGCATCGGCACTTATCTGAAAGGCCGCTAAGCATCTTTCTGCGGCAGGCAAAAGAGCTGGTTTTAAGGGTCAGGCATGATGCCCGTTGCCAAGGCTGCGAGAACCCCAAAACCCTCGTTCCAGCATCCTCTATTCTTTGAGGCTGGCTAAGGACCCTTGTCCCGGATGCCTCTCCACGGTCTCAGGCCATTCAGTTTGAGGCTCAACCAGGGCGTCCCAGTTGCCGCCGCAACCGCGCCCGCACATCCTCCCGGAAACGGTCCAGAGCGACAGTAACAAAATCCACCATGTCCAGAGTGGTATCTCTCACCAATGGAGTCAAATCCATGCCTAGAATCACCTGGCTGGCACTGTCCGTGGAATGGGATTCCAAAAATGTCGCATTGGCGGCGCGGCGACCCATTGTGGCTGTGTCATATCTCTTGCCACTGCCTATCTGGGAATCAAAAAGGCCGTTTAAAGCTGCCGCCAAGTGGTCCTGACCGCTGACATTCATGATTACTTTGTCAGAATCCATCATCCAATC
>DAIDJC010000012.1:0-17957 GCA_027451565.1 Limisphaerales bacterium
GGGCATCCAGCGGGCCGGAAAAACGCACGGGCCGGTCCATCACCCGGATTTCGCCCGAGTCTGGTGCCAGGACGCCTGAAAGGATGTTCATCAGGGTGGATTTGCCCGCGCCATTTTCGCCCAGCAAGGCATTCAAGCGCCCCTTCCGGACACGGATGCCCACTCCATCCAGCGCTTTCACCCCGGGAAAAGACTTGGAGATGTTGCGGGCCTCCAGCAGGACCTCCGTATCCGCCGGATGGGAAAACGGCGCATTCATGACATTGCTTTCATGGGGCGGGCGCGGCCTCAAAAAGGATGGGCACCAGGTTAAGAGGCCTCAGGTCCGTGGACTCGTCATCCACCTCGGCGCAACCCGCCAGGCGAACCGTGAGGCCAACCCGGGCCTGCGACTTCACCCCCGGCAAAACCTGAGTCTCCGAAAGGTGATCCAGCGCGGCAGAAATGGCATTGAAATCCTGTGAATTGGGGTAGTCATTGATGTTCAACAGGCCGCTGCCATCACGCAGGGCATCCCCGAAAACCGGGCCGATGGCAATGGCGAGGTCCGCATTGGTGTAAGGAGGAAGGCAGGCGATGGAGACTTGGTCCGCAGTGGCGGAGACGACTTTCCCCGTGCCTGAAAGGAAATAAAAATAATCCGTGCCGAGCCCCACGGAACGGCCGAATTTTTTGCGGGCGGCGGCGCGGTTGGTTTGAATGGCTTGGATGAGGCTGCTGGCCGGTGCGGCGGCGGGGAGCGACGGCAGGAGGCGGTCTTTCCAGAATTTTGCGGCGAACTGGCCCGGGTCAAAAAGCGCGGCCATCTTCTGCTGGCGGGCGGCCTGGAGGGGAAGCAGGTGAAACAGGGGCCAGCGCCAAGCCAGGGCGGCCAGAAACAGGACAAGGATGAGCCACCGGACCAGACGCATGGGCTTTATTTTTTTCCGTATTCGCCAAACTGGCTGACGTTTTCATGGGTCACCAATTCCACGGGCACCGGGATTTTGGCGGGGAAATCATGGCGTCCCTTGATGTATTCATCGGCAAATTCCGCCGCCTGCCGGGCCATGAGCTTGGGGAATTGCATGCCTGTGGCCTCGATTTTTCCAGCCGCGATCAGGCGCACCACGTCATCGGCGCCATCGAAGCCAAAAACCTTGACCTGGTTTTCCCTGCCCGCCGTGAGCAGGGCCTGGTAGGCGCCCATGGCCATGGCGTCGTTGCCGCAAAAGACGGCCTTGATATCCGGGTGCGCCTGGAGCATGGATTCCATGACCTCCAGGCCCTTGGCGCGGTCGAAATCGGCGCTTTGCTGCGCGACCATTTTGAGGCCCGGAAAGCGGTCCACCACGCTATGAAAGCCCTTGGAGCGATTCCAAGTGTTGTTGTCGCCCACCAGACCCAGGAGTTCGACATAATCGCCCTGCTTGCCGACAGTTTTGACGAAATAACGCCCCAATTTGACGCAGCCGGCATAGCTATCCGAGAGCAACTGGGATGTGGCGGCATTGGTGGAATTGATTTCACGATCAATGCAAAAAACGGGGATTCCTGCGCGCTTGGCCTTGAGCGCATTGGCCACGGAGCCGCTGGCATCGGTGGGATTGAACAGGATGGCTTGGTAATGGGCGGCAATGATGTTGTCGAAATTGGCGGATTCCTTGGCGGTGTCATTTTGGGAATCGAACACGGTGGCGTCGTAACCCAGTTCCGTGGCGCGCTGTTTGGCGGTGTCTGCCAGCACCACAAACCAGGGATTGTTCAGTGTGGAGACCACGATGGCAATCCGGTTGGGGGGAGGGGATTGGGAGAAGGCGGCGAGGGGTAGAAAGGCCAGGACCAGCGCCAGAACGGCGGGCCATGCGAAGAGATGAATATTTTTCATGGTTGGATGGCTAAGGATCAGTTGGAGAGGACGCGCTGGACGGCTTTTTGCCAGCCCAGATAACGGTGTTTGACCAGGGATGCGGGGAGATGACGCTTGAAGAGGCGCGATTTGGAATCCAATTCCGCCAAATCCTTGAGATTGCGGTGGATTCCCAAGCCCAAGAGGCCCTGCATGGCAGCGCCCCAGGCTGAAGCCTCGGGTTTGTCCGCGAGGAACAATTTCACCCCGGTGATGTCCGCCGTGAACTGCATCAGCCATTCGTTTTGGGTGGGTCCGCCATCGGCGCAAATTTGTTTCAGCCGAACACCGGAGCCGGCCTTCATGGCATCGAGGACATCACGTATCTGGTAGGCGATGGATTCCAGAGCGGCCCGGGCCACGTGAGCCCTGCCAGCAAAAGCGGACAGCCCCACAATGGCGGCGCGCGCCTCCGGATCCCACCGTGGGGTTCGCAAGCCGGCAAAAGCCGGGACGAGATACACACCGCCATTGTCATCCAGGCTGCGGGCCAGAGGCTCCAACTCGGAGCTATTCTGAAATAAACCCATTTGTTGGATGAGCCATTCCACAGTGGCAGCCGAGTAGGAGATCAAGCCTTCGGTGGCGTAGGTGGGCTGGCCATTTAAGACCCATGCCAGGGCGGTCACCCCGCCTGGAAAAGCAGGTTGAACCTTGGAGCCCATGTTCACCAGCAGGGATGTGCCCGTGCCAAAGGTGACCTTGGCCTGGCCGGGTTTGAAACATTTCTGGGCAAAAAGAGCTGCCTGGGAATCGCCCATGACACCGCAGATGGGGATTTTAGCGGGTAGAAGACCGGAAAAATCTGTCTCGCCAAAACAAGCCGAGCTTTCCCTGATTTCGGGCAGAGCTGAGACAGGCACTTGAAACATGCGGCACAAATCCCTGTCCCATTCCAGCCGGTGAATGTTGTAAAGCAGGGTGCGGCTGGCGTTGGTGTGATCCGTGGCGAAAATGCGCCCCCCGGTGAGCCGGTGGATGAGGTAGGCATCCATGGTGGCAGCCACGGCTGAACCATTTCGAAGCCTGCGCGCCAGATCCGGATGGTTCCGCACCAGCCAATGCAGTTTGGACCCTGAAAAATAAGTATCCAGATTCAGCCCGGTTTTGCGGGTGATGACAGGACCAAAACCCTTGCGATTCAGTTTCTCGCAAAAGGTCGCCCCACGGCGATCCTGCCAGACCAGGGCATGATGCAACGGATGACCCGTGGCCCGGTCAAAAACCACAACGGTTTCCCTTTGATTGGCGATGCTCAGGCCTGCCAGACGTGAAAAGGCGGACTGGTTTGCCTTCGCCAAATGGCGGACCACCTTCAGGACATTGTTCCAGATTTCTCCTGCATCATGTTCCACCCAGCCGGGTCTGGTTTGGATTTGCCGATGGCTCAGCCCAAAACGGTCCACCACCCGGCCAACGGCGTCGAAGAGGATACCCTTGGTGGCTGAGGTGCTTTGGTCAATGGCCAGGATGTGTTTCATTTCAGCCCAACATTTTCAAAGTGAGGTCGCTTAATCCTTCCATGCTCAAACCATAATGACGAAAAATATCAGCCTGAGACCCGGTCACGGTGTCTTCATCCGGTATGCCGACGATGCGAAAGGCCGGGTGCAGGCCGGATTGCATGAGAGAGGCGGCGCAGGCTTCTCCCAATCCGCCATGGATGCTGTGCTCCTCCACGGAGATGATGGCCCGGCATTCGCGGGCAGCCTGGTGGAGGGCGGCTTCATCCAGGGGCCGGACGGTGTGCATGGACAAGACCCGGCAATGCAGGCCCTTGGTTTCGAGGAATCCCGCCGCCAGAAGGCAATGAACCACGGTTTCGCCGCTGGCAATAAAGGCGAGGTCGCTGCCGGAGCGGACTGGAATGGCGCGTCCGGGTTCGAAGCAGGCGTTTGGCGCATGCAAATCCAGCATGGCGGCCTTTCCGAAGCGCAGGTAGGTGGGTGTGACGGCTTTGGCTGCGGCGAGCACGGCGCCGCGGGTTTCAAAATTATCCGCCGGAGCCACCAAAGTGATATTGTGGATGGCGCGCAAAGCGGCGAAATCATGAAGCGAATGGTGCGTTGTGCCCAAGGCACCATAACTGACACCCGCGCTGATGCCCACCACCACCGCCGGGACATTGGAATAGCAAATGTCGTTTTTGATCTGTTCCAGGGACCGGGCCGTGAGAAAACAGGCAGGTGAAACTCCGAAAGATTTTTTGCCGCAGGCTGCCAGGCCGGCGGTGATGCCCACCAGGTTTTGCTCGGCAATGCCCACCTCGACCAACTGGCGGGGAAGGGATTTGGCGAAAGGCCCCAATTTGCCGGATCCGCGCGAATCGCTGGTTACCACGATGATGTTTGAATTTTCCCGTGCGAGCGATTCCAGGAAAACCGCGAATTCCTCCTGGTTGGCGCGGCCCCGGGTGAGGCCCAGTTGCTGGATCATTTCCCGGGCGGCCGGGCTGAACATGGCGGGTGCCGGCGCGCTCATGCCATCACCTCCCGGATGCGGGTTTCTGCAGCGGAAAGTTCATTCTGGGCCTTTTGATATTCCTCAGGGGAAGGCACCCCATGATGCCATTGTGCAACATTTTCCATGAAACTCACCCCTTTGCCCTTGATGGTGTTGGCTATCACGCAGACAGGCACAGGCCCGGTTGACCGCTGGGTCAGCGCAGTGGAAAGCGCTCCAATATCATGCCCGTCCACCACGCGGACTTCCCAGCCAAACGCGCGCCATTTCTCGTCCAAGGGTTCATTGCTGCACACATCGCGGGTATGACCGCTGATTTGCAGCGTGTTGTGGTCAATAATCGCCACCAGATTGTCCAGTTTGTGGTGGGAGGCCGCCATTGCAGCCTCCCAGTTGGACCCTTCCGCCAATTCTCCATCGCCAAGCAGGGTAAATACCCGGGCTCCCAGGCCATCCATTTGTGCCGCCAGGGCCATCCCCACGCAAATGGGCAGGCCATGCCCCAAGGCTCCGGTGTTCATTTCAATCCCATGAATTTTGCGGGTGGGATGACCCACGTAATGAGATTGGTAATGGCAAAGCGATTTCAGGTCAGCCACTGGAAAAAACCCGCGATCCGCGAGGACGACGTAGAGGGCTTCCACGGAATGGCCCTTGCTTTGGACGTAGTGATCGCGTCCAGGGGAATCAAAATTTTCTGGCGACACCTTGAGAACGCGGTTGTAGAGCACATTCAGGATGTCAATGCAGGACAACCCCCCGCCGGTGTGGCCGGCACCCGCCTCGAAAATGGCCTCGAGGGTCATTTTTCGAAGGTGAATGGATTTCAGGGCTAATTGTGAGTCCGACCACGCAGGTGGAGACATGTCATTCTGGCTGGCCATGGTGGTGGACCTCCCATTTGAAATATGTTTTAAAAGCCTCAGCCAGGATGGATGCGGAGTGCGACTGGGTCATGACTACATGGTGTTCAAACCCGTTGGTGCAGACATGGCGCATCAGTTTTTGCAGCCTGGGAATGCGTGCCACTGCCCGGTTGCCAAAGGTTTGAAGGGGATCATTGGTCAATTCACCCTCCCCGACATAGGCGCGGATGCAACCCTCGGTATCCGCCGTGGTGAGACGGCCGAAAGTAAGCGGCCCTGCCGGGGTGCGGCCCTCCAGCGCGCCGTAGGTGTTTTCAACCCCCAGGATGCTTCCCAAGATGGGCGCCTGGCCCATGCGAATATCCGGCAGAAAGGATTTGGCCCAGTTCCCACAATGAAACAGCACGCATTTATCCTCGTCACCGGCATAATTGTTGTTCCAATCCACCAGGGCAGCAGGCGTGCCGGCGGCCAGTTGCATGGCGTACATGGTGAGAACCCCGGTGACATCCACCTCGCATGCGCTGGGCAGAAAACGCTCGCTCATCATGCTCATCAAGGTGCAGACATTGCACCCGAAGTTCTGCTGGACAGATGTCCAGCACTGGATGGCCGTGGCATCAATGGCGTTGGCCTCCATCCAATCCGCGAGAACAACCCCGAGCCGGGCCATTTGCAGCAGTTTCTCCGCAGGCACACCCTTCACCGGGGTGTAGCCGGAAATTTCATCCAACTTGCGCACCACGGCAGGATCAGCCGCCGTGAGCTTTCCCGCCTTGCCCAGAAACTCGGAGAGGTCCACGGTGGTGACGCTAATGCCGTGCCGTTCCAGGATTTTCTCCGAGTACCGAACCGTGTTAAAGGCGCCAGGACGGGCACCGACGGCGCCCAGGCGCACGCCCCGCAGCCCGTTCACCACCCTGCACACCCCCATGAAACGCTGCAAATCCACTTTGAACGATTCGGACCCAGGATGGCTTACGTGGCTGGAGGTGAGAGAAAAGGGAATGCCCGCCTGCACCAGGTTGTTGCAGACGGATATTTTGCCGCAGTACGCATCGCGACGGCGCGCTGGTGAAAGTTGTGCCAGGTCATCGGGATAGGCTTGAATCAGCACGGGCACCTTCAAACCCGCCAGCTTCAATGTGTCGGCCACGCCCTTCTCATCGCCAAAGTTCGGCAGGCAGACCAATATGCCCTGCAATTCCCCGGCGTGCTTTTGAAAAAGCGCGGCACATTTGCGGGCGTCGGCGTGGGATTCCACGCCTCCGAGTTTGGTCTCCTGGTCGCCCAATTGCACGGCCTTGATTCCAAGGCTGTCAAAGAGCCGGGCCATGTCCGCCCGCGCCTCGGTCACCAGTTGATCGGGGAAAAAATCGCGGTTTCCGTAAATCACGCCCAGGCAGGGCGCGGCTGAATGCAGTGAATTCATCATATGCGGGAGCGAGCCATGCTCCAAGAAAGTCATTTTGCCTTGCGCTGGCAAGACGATTTGCGCCTTGTGTCAAAAATATCAAATCAAATATCATATTGGACATGAACCTCCGCCCAGAAATGGGGTATAAATAAAGGCGTCTCCAGATTAAATGGTTTTGGAACGATTATCTAGTTGGGCTGGATGCTTCATCATTGCCGCCATGATGACGGTGTCGTCGTGCCTTGGAACGGTGACGAATGAGGTGGTAACCGCCGATGCGGTGGGTTTCAAATTGGGCCAGGCGACAATCAAGGCGGGGTCGGAGAGAATTTCGGTTCAATTGGATTCTGGAGACCGGGCCATGCCGTTTTGCCAATCAGCCTTGAAAATGGGGACGCAAGAGGCCCTGTTGGGGCCCGACCCGAAAAAGCCTTATTTTCTGGTGCGATTTGCCCTGCCTATTCCCCCTGAAAACATGAAGCAGGAGGTGGCGGCGTGGGCAGGGGTGGATCCGGCGGTCTTCACCCATAACCACTCGCCCGGGTTTGAGGTGTTGCCCAACGGGGATGCCCTTGCCGTCTGGTTCAGCACCCCGCCAGGCCAGAGCGAAAGTGCCCCCACCACCACATTCATTCAGGCCCGACTTCGGTACGGAGCCGAGCAGTGGGACATGCCTGAACTGTTTTTGGATTTCAAGGGCAAGAATGACCAGTCGGGATTGTTGTGGAATGACCACGGCAAAATCTGGTTTTTTGGCGGGGGCAGGGACCTGTCGCCCTGGGTGCCATTCAAAATGGCTGTTTCCACCGATGAAGGGGAAACATGGACGCTGTCGCTGCCCCAGTTAGACGCGCCCGCGACTTTTTTTGAAGCGCAGCCCATCACCAGTGCCTTTCGTGGCCCGGATGGGACGCTTTACTTTGCCATGGATGGGGCTGGCGCCCACAGTTTTTTATGGAGCAGCCATGACGAAGGCTTGCACTGGAGCCAGTCCGCCGGCAGGACCGGGGGAAGACATTCAGTGGTGGTGCCATTGGATGAGCGCGGGGATTTATTGTCCATAGGCGGCAAGAATGCCAGCGTGCGCGGCTACTCACCCGAAAATCTTTCCACCAATTTCGGAAAGACCTGGTCGGCCAGCCAGCCATCGCCATTCCCGCCTTTGGGAAGCGCCCAGCGCCCATCCATGATCCGCCTTGGTTCGGGAGCCTTGTTTTTTGTGAGTGACGCGTATCGTCACAAGCTCAGACTGGCCCCGCCGGCAGGCTGGACCCATGGCAATGGTTGTTTTGCGGCCCTATCCACCAACAACGGCATTTCCTGGCGGATCAAGGAGTTGCCTGTGCAGTTGCCCAACCATGAGTTCCTGCATTGGGGCACGCTGGGCTATGTCACGGCCCGGCAGGCGCCCAACGGGGTCATTCATGTCCTGACCACGGAAACGCAACCGTGCCTGGATTATGAAATGAATGAAGCGTGGGTGATGTCCGACCAGTCCGGCGGGGAGCCGGAAAATTCGGGCGGACAGGTGAAGGCTTTCTCGGAAAAATATTCCCAAGGCGGATTACGGTGCCAGTGGACCGCGCGGATTTGCCATGATGGAAGGTATCTGCTGGACGGGTTGGAGGAGGATTTTTTTCCGGACGGCAGCCGCGAGCACGAGGTGACCTACGCAGCGGGTTATAAGACCGGTATGGAATCATTCTGGTCACCCGATGGCCGATTGCGGTGGCAATGGTTCCATGACCTGGCTCATCATCATTCCATTTGGACCCAGTTCTGGCCGAATGGCGGGAAGCATTTTGAATCCGGTTGGGATACCAAGCCGCAGGCCCGGGATTTGGCGCGCACTTTCAGCGGCTGGGTGGCGGATGGTCCGGCCAGGGAATGGTCCAAGGACGGGAAGCTGGTCCGCACTGCGGTATTTCTTCGGGGTGAGTACCTGGGGCCGGGAAAGGGGGGAACATGAAAACCCTGCGTTTTGTGGATATGGTGGTCATAGGCCTGTATTTCCTGGTGGTGGCGGGAATTGGCTGGCATTTCTCGCGCCAGCAGAACACCACGGAGGCCTACTATGTGGCGCGGCGCCGGGTGCCATTCTGGGCGATGGGTTTGTCCGTGTTTGCCACCATCATCAGCAGCATCACCTTCATTGCCTATCCCGGGGCGGCCTTCAACGGCGACTGGAATCTTCTGGTGCCGGGTTTCATGGCCGTGGTTGTGTTATGCCTGCTGGGCCGGACATTGGTGGATTTTTTCCGCAAGGCGGTGCGCATGAGCGCCTATGAATATTTCGAGCGGCGATTCGGTTATTCCGCGCGAGCCTATGGTGCGCTGGCATTTTGCATCGGGCATTTTTCAAAGATGGGTTTTGTCTTGTTCACCATCACCACCGCCATCTGCGCCATGACGGGGTGGGGCGCCTCCATGGTGATCATTGTGGCGGGGTCGGTGACGGTCTTATACACCCTGTTTGGGGGATTGGAGGCGGTGATCTGGACGGAGGTATTGCAGGGATTTGTCAAACTGGCCGGGGTGATCGTTGCGCTGGGGGTGTTGATACACCTGATGCCGGGAGGGCTGCCCGCAGCGTGGAACCTGGCCTCCGCAGAGCACAAGTTCAGCCTTGGGGACTTTCATTTCAACCTTGCCGAAAAAGGAAACTTCTGGGTGATGATTCTTTATGGCGGGTTCTGGTATTTGCAGAAGTACGCGGCGGACCAGACCTTGGTGCAGCGTTATCTGGTGGCCCGGTCGGACAGGGAAGCGCTGAGGGGAGTCACCTTGGGCGCCTTGTTGTGTCTGCCTACCTGGGTGGCTTTCATGTTAACGGGAACCCTGTTGTGGGCCTTTTTCCATCTTTCAGGCCAAGTGTTTCCCCCTCAAATGATGGATGACCACGGCGGCATCATTGCAGACCGGGTGTTCCCTTATTTTTTGACAGTCTGGATTCCGCCCGGCCTGGCAGGCCTTTTCATTGCGGCTCTTTTGTCCGCGGCCATGTCCACCATGTCCTCGGACCTGAACTGTCTCTCCGCCGTGGGAGTGACGGATTTTTACATGCGGCTGAATCCTGGCGCCGGCGACCGGAAAAAGTTGTGGGTGGGCAAAATCATCGTGGGCGCGTGCGGCGTGGTGGCGGTGGGGGTGGGAGAGTTCATCGCCCGGGAAGGTGATCATGCCCTGGCCCTTTATTATGCCACCACGGCGATCGCCTCTGCCGGGTTGGCGGGGATGTTTCTGCTGGCTTTTTTCACGGAGCGGGCCAATCGCCAGGGCCTTTGGGTGGGGCTGGGATGCGCGCTGGTTTTTACGGCATGGGCTGTCCTCACAACCGGCCCGGGCCGGTTGCTGGACGTGGGATGGAATTACTCGGGTCCGGAGGTGATGATTGGCGTGGTGGCCCACCTGATTGTTCTCGTGGTGGGATATGCGGCGAGCTGGTTTTTTCCACAAGAAGCATCCGGGCCACGTTCCTGGACCTTTTGGCAATGGCGGAAACGTTCCAGTCGAGCGGGGGATGAAAACATGGCTGCGTTGGGAACTCAGGTTAATCTATGAATCCGATCACACTATTACAACCGCCGCGGATTGTTTTTGGCGACGGGTGCGCGGTGATGGCCGCTGGTTTCCTGGCTGGCCGCGGAGTGCGTCGCGCCTTGATGGTCAGCAGTTCACATGTCCTGCCGCACTTGGGGGAACTGCGGTCGGCTTTCGACAAGGCCGGGGTGGTGCTGGTGGATGTTTCCCCGGTTGATTTCGAGCCAACAATCGCCAGATTTGAGCAGGTGTTGGAATCAGTGCGGAAGGAAAAAGTTGAGGCGGTCCTGGGCGTGGGAGGCGGGAGTGTGATTGACATGGCCAAGCTGCTGGCGGGGCTTCTGGACGGGCGCCAATCCATTCGCGAGGTTGTGGGGATAGACCAATTGCAGGGCAGAAACCTGCTGCTGGTCTGCCTGCCCACCACGTCAGGAACAGGGGCGGAGGTTTCACCCAATGCAATATTGCTGGATGAAACGGACTCCTTGAAAAAGGGAGTGGTGAGCGCACATCTGGTGCCGGATGCGGCGTATGTGGACCCGGTCATGACGTGGACAGCGCCGCCGGAAGTGACGGCCTCCACGGGGATGGATGCACTGACCCATTGCATAGAGGCCTACGCCAACAAGTTTTCGCACCCGGTGGTGGACGAGCAGGCGCTGCGCGGCATCCGCTTGATCAGCGGGAATTTATTGAGGGCGGTCCGGAATGGGCGTGATGCAGAAGCCCGTTCGGCCCTGGCCTTGGGCAGTCTGTATGGCGGCCTATGTCTTGGACCGGTCAACACGGCTGCGGTCCACGCCCTGGCTTATCCACTGGGCGGACGGTACCACGTGGCGCACGGCGTTTCCAACGCCCTGCTTCTGCCCCATGTGCTGCAATTCAACTTCCCCGCGGCTGCGGACCGCTATGCGGATGTGGCAGAGGCCCTGGGTGTGCATCGCAATGGATCAAGCCTGTCCACTGCGGAGCTTGGGGTGGGGTGTTTGAAACGACTGGTGCAGGATTGCGGCGTTCCGCAAAGGCTCTCCCAATTGGGCATTCCAAGGCAGGCATTGCCGGAAATGGCCAGGGCCGCCATGCAAGTGGTGAGATTGCTGAAGAATAATCCGCGGCCACTTTCCGAGCAGGATGCGCTTCACATTTACGAGGCGGCCTACTGAATTTTGAAAATGATGAGCGAAACAATAAAAAAACACCGTGGCGTGGTGGTGCCCATGGTCACTCCGGTCACGCCGGAAGGCCAGTTGGACGTACCCGCCGTGGGCAGGGTGGTGGACTTTTTGCTGGCGAGCAGGGTGGACGGAATTTTTGTGCTGGGAACAACCGGGGAAGGTTCGGGCATTCCCTGGGCGCAGAGGCGCCAACTGGTGGACCTGGTTGCAGCACAGGCAAGGGGGCGCACCGTGGTTTACGCCGGGATAGGTGACGCACACCCGCGCGAATGCGAAGTGGGCAATGAATTTCTGGCCGCAGGAGTGGATGCCCTGGTCTGCCGGCCCCCGGTCAGCATGCCCTTGGAGAATTTGGAAGGCTGGTACCGCCGTATCTTGGACGGCTTGAATGGCCCCTTGCTCATGTACAACATGCCCGCCACTTCCAAGGTGTCCATTCCCCTGGATGTGGTCGGCGGGTTGCTGGGCCACCCTAAACTCGCTGGCATCAAGGATTCAGAAAATAATCCCCGGCGAATCGAGGAGCTTCTCAAGAGGTTCGGCGGGCGCCCGGGCTTTTCGGTGTTTATCGGAGTGGGCGCCCTTATGGAAATGGGATGCAAACTTGGGGCGGATGGGATTGTGCCCAGCGTGGGAAACCTGGTGCCGGATACATGCATTCAATTTGACCATGCAGTTCGTGAAACCCGCTGGGAAGAGGTTTCCGCCTGTTTCTCAAAAATGAATGCCGTGGCGGCGTTGTATCAAAAGGGGCGCAACCTGAACGAATCCCTGGCGGCCTTGAAAGCGGCCATGTTCCATCGCGGATTGTGTTCGCCCCATGTCATGCCGCCGCTGGTCAGGGTCCGGGAGGCGGAGATGGAACAAATCCGGCAACAAATGGGCGCCCTGCAACTGCTCAATGGACGATGAAAAGGAATAAACCAGTCTTGGGGCTTACGATGGGGGATCCCGCCGGGATAGGGCCTGAAATATGCCTTGCAGCCCTTGGCTCGGAGGTGGTGACACGGGTGTGCATCCCGGTGTTGTTTGGGGATGCCGGGATTTTGAGGCGCGTGGCGGGACATGGATTCGAAACTTGGGAGGATGCGGTGATCACGCTCCCGGAATTCGAGGCCATGGGAACGGTGAAAAAGCCCTGCGTGGTGGATTGCGGGGCGGTGGATGCCCGCAAGGTGCGCCCGGGCCGGATTGCCGCCGCATGCGGTCGCGCCAGTTACGCGTATATTGAGAGCGCCGTGCGGCAGGCCATGGCCGGGCGCATCCAGGGGGTGGTCACAGCCCCGATTCACAAGGAATCACTGAATCTTTCCGGGGTTAAACATCCCGGCCACACAGAAATATTCACGGCCCTGACCGGTGCTCGACGGAGCTGCATGATGCTTTATTCCGATGTGCTCACGGTGACCATGGTGACCACCCACGTGGGCTATGTGGATGTGCCCGGGAAATTGACCGTGGAACGGATTCTGGCCGTGATTGAATTAACCGCCCAGGCGATGCGCGCCATGCTGGGGCGGGAGCCGAGGCTGGGTGTTTGTGGCTTGAACCCGCACGCGGGCGAGCATGGGCTGTTTGGGAGGCGTGAAGAGGAAAGGTTGGTGGCGCCCGCGGTGCGGAGGGCGCGACACCGCAAAATCAAGGTGGAGGGGCCGCTGGTTCCAGATGCCGTTTTCACCACCCACCAGCGCAAACGGTATGACGCGGTGGTGACGCTGTATCATGACCAGGGGCATATTCCCTTTAAATTGCTGGCCTTTGACACAGGCGTGAACCTGACCCTTGGGTTGCCCATCGTCCGCACTTCGGTGGATCATGGCACGGCCTTTGATATTGCCTGGAAGGGAAAGGCTGACCCGCGAAGCATGTTTTCAGCGGTCAAGGTGGCGGCCCTTCTGGGCTCGCGGCAAAAAACCAAGGAGTTGTTATGATTGGAGTGATAGCAGATGATCTGACTGGAGCCGCCGAGCTGGGCGCCGTGGGATTGCGGCACGGCCTGCGCGCGGAAATTCTGCGTGAAGGCAAGCCCGATGGAAAGGCCGACCTGGTTTGCGTGGATACGGATTCCAGATCATGCCCGCCGGCGGAAGCCGCGCTGAGGGCGGAACGGGCCGCCCGGGCGTTGCACGCGGCAGGCGCGCGGTGGATTTATAAAAAAGTGGATTCCATCCTGCGTGGCAATGTCACCGCCGAGGTGGAAGGAGTGATGCACGCATTGTCCTGTGACCGCGCCGTGATATTGCCTGCCAATCCCTCCCTGGGGCGCATCATTCGGAATGGCGAATATTATGTCCATGGCAAGCCCCTTCACCGCACCGAGTTTGCCAGGGATCCCGAGCATCCCCGTCTCAGTTCACAAGTCATGCGGCTGATGGGAAAGCCCGAGCGCAACTTGTTGCGGCTGGGCGGGCCTGAAATGGAAACGCCCCACAACACACTGCTGATCGCGCAGGCGGACTCGCCGGAGCAGGTTCAGCGTTGGGCTGATATGGCCGCTCCCGACTTGTTGTCCGTGGGCGGGTCTGAGTTCTTTGCCGCGCTGCTGGTGCGGGAAAACGGCGCGCCATTGGAAACCCCTCCCGCGGAGGTGGATTTTGATTCCGGGCAGCAATTGTTTGTGTGCGGAACGGCCAGCCGCTCCGCAAAACGGCTGATGGCCTCCGCCCGCGCCGCGCAGGTGCCGGTATTCAGCCTGCCCTTGGAACTCATGTGGGGAACCCAATTCTCCGATGGTGCGCGGGATGTCATTTCCCGCCGCGTGGTCCAATCCCTGGAATCCCACCGCCGGGTGGTTTTGAGCGTGGGATTGCCCCAAGTCCAGGATTTCAAGGTCTCACGCAGGCTCTCAGAATACCTGGTGCAAATCACGGAGCGAGTGTTGCGCAAGGTGCCGGTTCAAAATATTTTTGCCGAGGGTGGCGCCACATCGGCGGAACTGGTGCGCCGGATGAAATGGAAAAGAATCGAGGTCAGACGGGAATGGGCTCCGGGAGTGGCCACCCTTGCGGTTTCAGGCGGTGTGTCGCAATTTCTGACCATCAAGCCGGGATCCTATTCCTGGCCGGAAGAGTGGACAACACCCGTCCCTTTGCTTATTAAAGGATGAATCATGTCTGATAAACTAACCAGCGGCAAAGGGTTGATCAGTGTGTCTCCATCGCTGGTGGCACGCCGCCTGTTGTGGCATTTATATTCCCTGGGTGTGCGCCGGATGGAACAGCCGGACCATCACGAACGATTTGAAAAGCCGGGGGCCCATCTTTTCTGGGTGCAATCCGGGGCGGGCGAACTGGAGTACCGCTCCCGCCGCTTTCGTTTGCGTCGCGGGCGGGAGGTCTGGTTGTTGGACATGAATTCGCCGCGCACCTACATCCCGGCACCCGGGCGTCATTTATCCATTGTAGGCTTTCGTTTCGGGGGGCCAGGCCTTGAATTCTGGCATGAAGAAATCCGCGATTTTGAAAATGCCGAGTTTGCCCTGGACGACCTGCGTTTTGCCGTCAAAACCCAGAATGAGCTTTTGCGCCTGGTTCGGCGCCAGCCCGCAGGCTGGGAATGGCAGGTTCACCTCACCATCACTCATTTGCTGGGCAAACTTCTGATGTCCCGCGATCTTCTGACTTCTCCCCATGCGGAATTGCCGCAGCCGGTGTTGCGGGTTTTGAACGCCATTTCCACCAACCCGGCCAGGGATTGGAAGGCGAGCGAACTGGCCAGCATTGCGAAAATCAGTTACTCCGGCCTGCGGGCCATGTTCCGGACCTCGGGCCAGGGCACCATTCACCAAATGATCCAGCGCGCCCGCCTGGATCAGGCCCGGTTGCTGCTGGCGGATAAGCGGCTCTCAGTCAAGGATGTCTCCGGCCAGTTGAACTTCTCCAGCGAATTTTACTTCAGCCACTTTTTCAGGCACCACACGGGGATGACCCCCACAGAGTTTCGCCAGCATCTCAAGTGACAGCCAGTTGCCATTTCCAATCAATGGCGGGTTTTCCATGAATCTTTCCCAATTCCAGTTCCATGCAGGACGTGCCGTTTGGCGGCTGGCCTTCCTGGCGCTGTGGGCCTCGGCCCTGAGGGCGGAATCGGCGGACACCGCCTTTCTCTATCTTTCCGGCCACGGCAAGGATGATGCGGTGCCTTGGAGGTTTTTCTGCACCAGCGGGGCGCAATCCGGGTATTGGACCAATATCCCAGTGCCTTCCAATTGGGAACTCCATGGTTTCGGCACCTTGAATTATTATCGGGACCTGACCAATGCCTATGGTGAGACCGGTTTGTACGAGCATGATTTCCAGGCGCCATCCGACTGGAGCGACGGGCGCACTTTTTTGGTTTTTGATGGATCCATGACTGATACCAGCGCCCGACTGAATGGCGTTTCGGTCGGCCCCATGCACCAGGGCGGGTATTACCAGTTTCAATACGAGGTGACCCGGCTTCTGCACCCGGGAGGAACCAATATTCTGGAAGTCACCGTGGCCAAGCACTCCGCCAATGCCTCTGTCAATGGGGCGGAGCGCAATGCGGATTATTGGATGTATGGCGGCATTGACCGTCCGGTTTACCTCGAGCACGTGCCTATGCAATTTATTGCCGGAGTGGCCGTGGATGGCAGGGCGGATGGATCATTTGCCATGGATGTGCGGTTGGATGGAGCAACCAAGGGAGATCGGTTGGAGGCAAGGATTGAAACAATATCAGGCCAGCCTGTGGGGCCCATATTCGGCGCGGACGTGGATGCAGATGCCGCAGGGCGGCCCGGCGGTCAAGCGCGGCTGGTCACCCACATTGACTCACCGCGATTGTGGACTGCCGAAACGCCCAACCTCTATCAGGTTTCTGTGAGTCTCATGGGCCGGGAGGGTGTTCTTCATCATATCCAGCGCCGGTTCGGTTTCAGGACTTTTGAAGTCCGGGATGGGGACGGTTTGTACCTCAATGGCCAGAGAATCATTCTCAAGGGCTGCAACCGTCATTCTTTCTGGCCCGATTCAGGAAGATGCCTGAGCGAGGCGGTTCAAAGGTTGGATGTCGAAACCATCAAGGCCATGAATATGAATGCTGTCCGCATGTCCCATTATCCCCCGGATGCCGCCTTTCTGGATGTTTGCGATGAATTGGGCCTGTATGTATTGGATGAGCTTGCGGGATGGCACAAGGCTTATGACACGCCAACGGGATCCAAACTGGTCCGGGAAATGGTCGAACGCGATGTCAACCATCCGTCGGTCTTATTTTGGGATAATGGCAATGAAGGTGGATTCAACACCAACCTGGACCATTTGTTTGACAAGTATGATCCGGAAAACCGCCGGGTGTTGCATCCATGGGCTCCCTTTGATGGTTTGAACACCGCGCATTATCTGCCCTATGAATATTTGAAATCCGCAGTCCAAGGGTGGCCGATCACCTTTCATAAGAACCATTACATTGTGGATTTGAAATCTCCAGACAAATGGATTTACATGCCCACGGAATTCATTCACAGCCTCTACGATGGCGGGGCAGGATCGGGCCTGGCCAGTGTTTGGGGTTTGATGGAGCAAAGCCCCTATCTGGGGGGAGGTTTCATTTGGGCGTATTTGGATGAGGGGGTGCGGCATCCCTCGAATGGTTTTATAGACGTCGCCGGCAACGAGGCGCCTGACGGCATTGTGGGTCCCTACCGGCAGCGGGAAGCGAGCTTTTATGCGATCAAGCAAATCTGGTCGCCCATTCAATTGAAGCTTTTGGAAAAAGCCAAGGCTGGCGGGGTCGTCACCCGTATAGGTCTGGAAAACCACTACAGTTTCCTGAATGCGGCCCAGTGCCGGTTTCACTGGGAATTGCGAAATTATCCCGGACCTTTCGGTGATAAAACACCCTCAGAATCCGTGGTGGCTTCCGGGGATGTGGCCGGACCGGATGTTCAGCCAGGCCGCACCGGTACGTTGGAATTGCCGTTTCCCGGTTTGGCCCGTTTGAGCGCCGAGGGCGGTGGTCTGAATACACTCGCAGTGCGGGTGAATGATCCTTCCGGCCATGAATTATGGACCTTTGTTTGGCCAATCGGCGGGGACACCGGCAAGGAGCCGGACTCGGATTCCACGTCCGGCGTTGTAGCCAGCGAAAAAATCGAAGCCGGTCAGACCGGACCATCCCAGTTGAGTGGAGGCGGCCTGATTGTGAAATTTCAGGGGCAGCAGTTGGATTCGGTGGTCGCCGACGGCAATGTTTTTTCGTTGGGATCAGGACCAAGGGTGGTTGGTCGGCAGGCCAGGCTTGGGGATGTGGAGTGGGCTATTTTCCAGGACGGGTGCCTGCAGTGCCGGTACTCCTACACTGCGGAAGGAACCAACGATTACTTCGGAGTGGTGTTTGATTATCCAGAGGCCATGGTCCGCAGCAAAAGCTGGCTGGGTGACGGACCCTACCGGGTATGGAAAAACCGGCGGGAAGGTGTAACCTTTGGGCTTTGGCACAATGATTACAATGACACGGTCACGGGTTGGAAGGATTGGGTGTACCCGGAATTCAAGGGGTGTTTCAGCCAGGTCCAATGGATGCGCTTGAACACATCCGAAGGGGCCATTGCCATTGTGAACCAAAGCAGGGTTCCCTTTCTC
>DAIDJC010000012.1:17967-27347 GCA_027451565.1 Limisphaerales bacterium
ACTGGCGGGCCATACCATCCCACCGCTGCCGTCCTGCGGACTGGGCTTTCTGGATGCCATTCCCGCCATGGGCAGCAAATTTCAGGCTGCAGACGTGGTCAGTCCGGCGGGGGCCACGCCGGTGGCCCATGGAGGGTATGTCGGGGTGATACGTTTTTATTTTAATCCTGCCCAATCTAAAAATCGCCAATGACCAACGCGCAAGACCAATATCCCAATCGGGTGTCCATTTCCTCCCGGGAAAACCTCAATTCCAGGATATTTCATTCCAAATGGCCGCATGAGGATATGGGGGATTCAGGGGGACTTGCCTTTTCCAGGGTAATGGGCCACTTTGTATCCAGCGCCAAGCAGTGATTTAACTCAATGAACTGAGTATTCCAGATTTATGAAAAACACATCCCGTTTCCTGATCCTGATGTCCGCCTTCGTGGCGATCCAAATCCTGTCCCCTGCCAAAGTCATGGCGCAGGAAAAAAATGCTCCAGTGATGAGCACGCCTCCGGCGTCGCTGGAAGAACTCCAGGCCATGTATAACTCCACTGTTCAGGAGCGTTCCCTCAAAATAATGCAGGCCCTGGCCATGAATGATGAGGACAAATCCAACCGGGTTTTTTCAGCCATTGTGGCCCAGTACCATGCGCTTCGTGCCCGGGATGAATCCATTGATGATGCCTTGTGGAATGTGGCAAAAGGTTCTCATGAATGGTCCCAACAGCGTGATGAGATGTTTCCAATGATGTCCAAGCCGTTGCACGATCATTTCATCGCCGCCATCTCCCCGGATCTCACCCCTGACCAATTGGAAACCGTCAAGGATAAGATGACTTACGGCAAAGTTCAGTTCACCTACAATGCCTATTGTTCGATCATTCCCAATCTTACGGAAGAGGATAAGAAAAAAATCCTGGATTGGCTGAAGCAGGCGCGTGAAGTGGCCATGGACGGCGGCACTTCAGGTGAAAAAACCGCAATTTTTCAGCAGTATAAGCAAAAGATAAACGACCACCTGAAATCCGAGGGCATTGATGTGGTGCAGGCCACGGAAAAATGGGTCCAACGCCAGCAGCCCAAGCAGGGTGATTCCACGTCCACGGAAGCCTCCGCAGTGGCGCATTGAGTGAACTGCGGCAGGGGTTGGACAGGTTCAGAGTGGGACGGTTTGGAACCTTAATATCTCATTTAAATGCCTTGCCGGAAGTCTGATTGAGAATTTAATTTCCAAACTGAGTCACTTCCGACATTTCATTTTGTCTCCGCCAGGCTGTTTGGCCGGCGATGCCGCTTATTGGGTCCTGTTCAACAACGTTCCCGGTTGCGAGGTTTGCCTTGCTGGCGCGTGGATGAACCCGGATGGGTTCACGGGATCTCGGATTTTCCACCGGTCCCTTTTCAATCCTCTGACCAGAAGTGGTAATCCCCAGAATCGAGGTTCAGGACTGCCCGTCCGTTTTCCATCCGCAGAAAAGTCACCCCCTCGTCCGATAGAATGGGGTGCCTGCTCTCCGTGACTTGGTCGGCGGACTTGGCGGGTATTAAAACCGTTGCGGTGGTTCCGGGGGGGACGGACACATTCAGCCGGAACCGTCCGGTTTTGGTTTTCCAATCGCATGCAATGTCCCCGCGAATAGAATGGAAAACGGCCTTGGCCCAGGTTATGTCTCCCACAGGCGATGGCGCTATGATGAAATGTTTGAATCCTGGCGAGTCGTCAGCGTCTTGAATCCCGGCCAAGTCATGGTAAAACCATTCCTGGATTTGCCCGAGCATGAAATGGTCCTGGGAGCTTCCGCTTCTGGCATTCCACGCTTCAGTCAGGCTTGTCGCTCCTTTCTTGATTTGATATCCGTAACCAGGCTTTTCGCTTTGGTGATTCATTTCGTAAATCACATCCGAGCGTCCGCCTCCGGCCAGGGCGCACAGGAGGTACCGGTATCCCACGTCACCGGCAGTGAGTGAATTGTCATGGGCATGGACGTCGTCCACAATCGCCTGGAGCACGGAGGATCGGTTGGTGGCGGGGCAAAGGCCCATGACCCATGGAATCGCGTTGGCGGTTTGCGATCCGGTGGAATACCAGCCCCGGTCAGGATGGAAAAATGTTTTGTTGAAATCCGCGGCTATTTTTTCCGAGAGGTCCAGGTAATGTGCCGCATCATTCGTCTTTGCCAGCAGGGTGGCAATTTGAGACAAGACCTTGGAATCCTCATAGTAGAAAGCGGTTGCGGTCAGGGCGATGGGCGTCAGTTGGGCAACACCCGGGCTTTTGGGGCCAATGTCGTACCAATCGCCCAATCCGTGGCTCAAAATCTTGTTGGTGCCGGCGGTGCTTCCCAGATAGGCAACATAACGTGCCATCATGTCGTAATGTTCCCTTAACAGTTCCAGGTCCCCGTCAAATTGGTATTGTTGCCAAGGCACAAGGATGGCTGCGCTGCCCCACTCGGGAGAATCCCGGAAGGCTCCCTTGAAATGGGCATATTCCGGCGCGATGGAGGGAACCAGGCCATCCGCCGTTTGCGCGTCGGCCATGTCATGGGTTTGCTTGGTGAAAAGTCTTGCCAGGTCAAAATCATAACGCAGCGCAGGTCCATTCAAATGATCCTGTTCCAGCCATCCGAGCCTCTCCCGGGTGGGGCAGTCGGTCATCAGGCTTACCATGTTGTTGCGCTGGGCCCATCGCACCAAAGTGAAAATGCGGTTGAAAAGATCGTCTGAGCATAAAAAGGAGCCTGCAGATTCGGAGCTGGAATGAACCACAATCCCGGACAGGTCGCGCACTCGGGGAAGCGGCCCACCGGGATGGCTGGGCAGGCAGTGAATCTGCACATAACGGCATCCCACATAAAAAAATGAGGGCATCCAGGTTCCCGTGCCATCCGTTCCCATGGTGTATTGGCAAAAAATCGGCCCGCGATGTCCTCCGCCCATGGAGCTTTGGCTGGCAAAACCATCGTGATTGGTCAGCTCGGAGGGAAACATTTGGACCGAACTTCCGGCTTGCCCGGTGACCGTCAACCGCAGGACGTGAGAGGCGTTCTGACCCAGGTCAATGGTTTGATCACCGTTGGTCAAGTCCGTGGTGGCCACTGCGCGATGTGTTTCAAAGAGGCCCAAGGGCGGAGCGCTGCAGGATAAACCCTTGAGTTGGCCGCCGGGACCCGGAGACTGGATGGCTGGCATCCATGATGAATCCTTAAAGCCATTAAAATCCCATCCAGGTTGCGCCAGTCTGGCATCGTAGTCTTCCCCGCCGTATATGGACGAAAAGGTGATGGGGCCGGACGCCGTGCGCCAGTTGGTATCGGTGCATACTTCATCCACTGATTGATCGTCATATTCCAGCCGGATTTGGGCAATGACCTGTGGGGGGCCAAAAGAGCCTTTGAACTTGGTGTATCGCCCACCATGAACGTTGTACATGCCATTTCCCAGCAGGAGGCCCACGGTGTTGGTGCCTTCTGAAAGCAAAGGCGTCAAGTCCATCGTGTCATACAAACAAGTTTTTTGATAATCCGTCCAACCCGGGGATAAATAATAAGGGCTGGCATTCCGGCCATTAACGGTAAGAATATACTGACCCAGCCCGCAGACGACGATCAAAGCCCGCTTCAAGCCGGGCCTAACCGTGAATTCACGACGCAATTGCAGGGTCTCAAATCCAGGCTTGGCACCGGTGATCCAATGCGCTTTCCAGTCTTCCTTTTTCAACACCCCCATTGTCCAATGGGCGGGACTGCTCCAGTCGGACATGTTCCCTTTTTCATCCCAATTCCGAACCTTCCAGTAAATGGTTTCAAAGGAGACTGGCGTTGTTCCGGAATAAGGAATTTGTATGGTGTCGCTGGAGTTGACCTTTCCCGAGTCCCAAAGATCGCCGTTGTCCTGGTTCAGCAAGGACAGGGAACTGGAGGCAATAATTTGAAAAGCGGATTGTTGAAGTCCGCGATGTTCGGGGGGTATGAGCCAGAAAAGCCGGGGATGAATCACATCCACGCCCAGCGGATTGGATTCGTATTCACAACGCAGATTTATGGGCGGCTGGATGGCAAGGACTGATGACATGCCAATCAGCAGGGCGACAATCCAGGTCAGGCGTTGGAAAAGTGGTTTCATGCAATTATTGAGGGCAGGACGCGGCGTTCGATCGAAGGCCTGCAGGACGGATGCCGGCAGTCCCGGAAACGAGTGGGGTGTTTTGGGGGCCATTATTTATCCAGAGGTTGCCGGGACCGTTGGCGTTTTTCAAGAATTTTGGGGAGGGACAGGCGTTGTCTTGAACCCTGATGTGTGATGAGCCTTCGTCCAGATAAATGTAAAACCAATGTTGCGGGTCAGGCACATAGGGGCTGGGCTGGATGTTTTCGATTTCGTTGCTTTCAATCAAAGTGCCGGGCTGTGCAGACAAGGTGTATATCCCGCCGGTATCTCCCAATTTTTGGGCCACGGAATGAATCCGGTTGGCAAAAACCAGGTTGTCGCCCGAGGCATTGGTCCGGGGCGTCCATCCCCAGCCTAGGCTTAGGCCGGTGTAAGGCAGGTTGACAAGCTCATTATGCACAATCCGCATGCCATGCACATACCCGGCGGCGACTCCCACGCACCCCCAATCCTCAGTTCCACAGTTGTCAAACAAGGTATCCTCAATCACATCGTCCTGGCACACCTCGCCAGCCTGCCCTGGGCAATAGGGAATGTGAGTTTCCACGTTCGTTTCTGAAAAAGTCCCCGCTTGAATGCCGTTTCCGCCGATATCCTCAAACCGGCAGCCGGACACTCGATCGCCGCTGGAACCATAATCCAAATCCAGCCCGGCGCTGCCCAAATGTTCGAAGCAACAATCATCGAAAGAGACCTGGCAAGCATGATCAAGGCATACGGCAGCGACAGGGCGTCCGATCCAGGCCACATTATCCAAATGGGGATGGTAGGGAGTGCCCCTGGGATTCAGCCGCCCGGCCTTGAGCAGAAACATCCCCGCTTGCAAAGGCACATGCCCATCCAAAAATGGCCTCAGCCACGCAGTGTGGGAAAAGGTGATGCCCCGGAAGCAAACCACCGATGTGGGAGCGGTTGACGGCCCCTTTATTTTTAAAAGGGTCTCAATTTGCGGGACAATCACCGAGGCCGATTTGAGGTCTTCACCTTTTCTTGGCCAGTAATAAAGTTTGTTTTCAGAAAAATCGGCAAACCATTCCCCTGGCTGATCAAGAAACCGAATGGAATTGGCCAGGAAAAAGGGAGCTTGATAACGCGCATTGACCGTGATGGGCGGCCAGCGATGGCCGAATTCCAGGGCGCTTTCCGGGTCTTTAAAGCTCAAGATGGCCTGTGCGCCCTGATATTGAATGCTTTGAATTCTTAAAAAGGCAATCTCCCATACCTGGTCCACCACCATCTCCAACCCCTCCGGGTTTCGAATTCCGTCCAGGCAAGAGGCGGGAATCATGGCGTTTTGGCTTTTGGGATTCCACCCTGTCAGCCGGGCCATGGTGTCGGGGCCGGGGGAGCGGGCGCGGACTGCCTTTTTTCCATTCACCCATATCTCCCGAAAGTGCGGGGCTTCGCCAGGAGGGAATGGCAATGCGGCCGCCCAGACCTTGCCGCGCGATTTGGATGGCAGATTGCAGGGGTAAAGCGCCGGTTGCCAACCATGAACCATCACGCCGCCGCTTACGACAGGAGAAGCTCCAGGGGCCGCAAAAATTTCCAGCAGATGGCCACGCAAACCCTTTGCACCCAAATCAAGAGTCAAAGGTGAGGAGACTGGATAAAGACCATTGACTAATTCAATCTGCAACGGCTCGCCCGGCTTGAGCATGCCCTTTTGGGC
This sequence comes from Limisphaerales bacterium, assembly GCA_027451565.1. GTDB lineage: Bacteria > Verrucomicrobiota > Verrucomicrobiia > Limisphaerales > UBA11358 > UBA11358. Next base: position 23,801 of record DAIDJC010000012.1, read on the forward strand.
GCACGACAAGGCGGATGCCAGCGCGTTGGACAGGGAATCGGGCGAGGCTGGTTGAAAAATGGCTGGGGGACTGACCATGCCTGGTTGGAAATCAATCCAAGGCGCTGTTTTAAAAACCGCTCCTTTGCCTGAATTGAGCCACCCGAATAGAAAGGCCAGGCTCGCTGCCAAAAGAACACCCCTTCCAATTTTCCTGCCGGCTTTGAGGGTTTGAATGAAAAGAGCAACGGGGATAGCGGATTGACGGAGACCATGATAGATTGCCGCAGCCGCCTTCGTTATTTCGAAGCGGGCTTTAATATCTGGTTTCCTCGTGAATCTCATTTCTATTGGTCTCCAGGAAGTATCTGGCAGGCGGAAAGCAATGTAAACAACGGGCTGGTAAATATCATAAATCGCAAATGTTTTGTTTGATTTTAGATTACAATATCGGAGGTCATCTGTTAGATTGATCATGTTCCCGACAAGAATGCCGATGTCCATAAAGAGAAATATGCGCCAAGCCAGTTTTAAATCGTCTATATTAGCGCCCCGTACTGTGGGTTCAAACGCTTTCAGTTTTCCAGCCCAAAAACCCGCCAGGGTTGGGGTGGAAGGTTTCACCTTGATTGAATTGTTGGTGGTGATTGCCATCATTGCCATACTGGCGGCCATGCTTCTTCCGGCTTTGAGCAGCGCCAAGCGCCGCGGCCAGGCCATTGCCTGCCTTTCCAATACCAAGCAACTCACTCTCGGTGCGCTTATGTATGCCAGCGACAGTGATGATTTCATGATTCCAAATGGCGGAACCGGAATTCCGTGGGTTATCGGGAGTCCTGGTCTGGACTGGACCACAGGCAGCTACAACACCAACACCTACCCGCTCATGAACCCAGCCCAGTCTTCCATGGCAAATTATATCCAGTCTCCAGGGGTCTATCATTGCCCTGGTGATACTTTTGCGGGTCCTTATGGTGTGCGTGTGCGCAGCTATTCCATGAACGGCGCAATTGGCGGCGGGAGCGGTCCGACCGCCCAAGGGAACAATCCCTATCCGTTGGCCCCGGTTTATTATGCAAGTGGCCCTCTTGGGGTTGGCAGGGCTGTAAGAAAGTCAACGGAATTGGTTCATCCTGGCCCCGCCAGCACTTTTCTGCTCTTGGATGAGCAGGCGGACAGCATTAATGACGGGATTTTCATGTTCGATCCGGGTTACTCTGTCGCCGGTGAAAAATGGCGTGATTTGCCCGCCAGTTACCATAATGGAAGCGGATCTTTTTCGTTTTGCGATGGTCACTCTGAAATTCACCACTGGCTTCAAATCAACGGCGAAACCGATTATCCGGTGCTCAAAAAAACCTATGGTGGTGGTTCGGCCTCGGCTCCTTGGGGTCAGGCCACGATGCGTAATTCCAGCGATTATCAGTGGATGCAAGCCAACATGCCTTACCGATGACTTAAGTCTGGCCAAGGACCCAGGGGTGTGGCCTTGTGGTCTGGTTTTGCCTGTAGCCGGGCAGGGTACGTGGGGTTGGTGCCGGGATTTGATAAATTGATTTTAGTCTAATTGATTATAGTTTTTTGCTTTAAAATATGATTCGTGTTACCGGTTAAAATACCGGGACAATTTTGATTTTAAATTCATTGTTGCACCATCGAAAACCTTTTCCACCAAAGACTGTCATAGCGATCACGCCCATTTTAAATTTTCATTCGACCGTCCTTATTCATCAACCCCTCAAAGCAACAAACCATGAAATCACAACAAAAAGCAACAAGGAATCGAACCATGAGCAAAAGTAAAAGGTGCGCGCATCCTGACAAGGCTGGCTTGGCAAACCTGGGACGGGCATTGATGCCCGTGCTGGCCCTGCTGGCTCTCTTTCAGATGGCCGCGATGGGGCATGCCCAATCTTCAGCCATCAGTTTCCAATTCCCGCAAGTGCGTGTCACGGTGCCAGTTGCCACCACCAATACGGTGACACTCACCGGCCTTAATTTCACCAACGATTCAGTGGTCCTGTTGAATGGGGCCACCAATGCCATTTTTGACGTGGCTGGTCTCCCTGCGGGTGTGGGTGTGGCCTTGACGGATAACAACAATAATCCGTTGGCGTCCGTATCGGGCAGCACACCAGTCTGGGTGGTGGTGAATGCAACCAATGTTCCCGAGGGCGTGTACAATTTCACGCTCGATGCGCACGGGACGGACACAAATGGCCTGCCTGTGACCAACAGCATTCCTTTTGTGCTGCAATCCGCCTACATCTGGCAGGGTGGCGGGCTTGGGGCTTCCGGGTTCGGAACCAGTTATAACTGGACAAACGCTGCAAGTTGGATTGAAGGGGTGGTTCCTGGAGCCACTGACGACGTGGTCTTTGCCGATGCCGGAGCTCAAACCAACGATACCTATGCTTCTGGGATACCTTTCACGAACATCCTCATATCCAGCAGTGTCTCGGCGGGTTCCATTCGGTTTGCCCAAAACACCTATAACAACGCCGGGATAAGCGCCAATTCTGAGTATCACAATATTCTTCTGGCGCCCAAGGCAAACCTGACTCTCACAGGATCCAACGGGTTGAGCTTTTTGCGCGATACCATCAATGATTTCGGGGTCAGCCCAGACAGCACACCTGGTGTGTTTGTTGAGGGCCTAAGTTCCGAGTTGAGCGTGAGCAACCCTGCTGCAAACTTTTCGGTCCTGGTGGGAAACAGTGTGAATCCGGTCCTGAATTTGGAAAACCTGGGGACCCTTTATGTGGATGTCAACCGTGTGGGGCTTTCCGACTATGAGGTTTTCCCCAATTACCGGGCCCTTAATGCCGCCTACAACGCAGGGCGAACGGCTGACTCCTATACCGGGCATCCGCGCCGGTTGTGGCAGACGATGTATCTGGCCCGCACCAATTTCATCACCGCAAATTACGTGAATCCTGACCATTACACCAATGAATACACCCGTGGCTATTCTTTGACGGTTCAAAATAATGAACAAAGCGGGAATGGCAGCTCGGTGAACACCTATTTCATGCTGGGTTTCACCAATCAATTCAACATGGACAGTATTGATTTCATCGGCTCCAGCAGCGCCAGCGGCAACTCCGGTGGAACAAAGTTTATTTCCTATAATGACAAAGTGTCCATCGGACCCGGTGCCCGCTTTCGCAATACAGACGGTGTCAGCCGCATGAGCATGTTTGCCGCATCCGATGATGGCGGCACCAATGAGGCCGATAGCAACGTCAAGTCCACGACTGATTTCAGCTATGCTGCCGGCACGTTGACTGGACGCGGTTTGGGATCCGGCGTTATTGATTTGTTGGCCGACAAATTGTACCTGGCTCGCGATCGCACCCTGATTGTTTCCAATGGCAGTCCGAACGTTCAGGGCGACCTGATCTTTGGCAATGGCGTGGTGAACGTGAACCAGATGTATTTGGGTGACCAGGAACACAGCAACAAGGTGGACTGGACGACCCTGTATGGCGCCGCGCCTTACCTCAACTACTGCCAGGGTCGGCTCGTTTTGACCAACAATGGGAGCATGCCCTCGACCGTGATTGTC
>DAIDJC010000013.1 GCA_027451565.1 Limisphaerales bacterium
ACTCCATTCCAATCCCAAACTTTGCCTGTCGGTCCTTACCGCAAAATGAGACCCAAAACAAAAGACCCTGGGGCTGTAGCCATGTCCACAGATCCAGAAGTTCGGCCAAGGCCTGCGACAGCGCCTGTGGTTAATACCCAGTTTAACCAGCTTAATCAGCATATTCATTTTCAGCCCGACCTGCCTGACCCCGAGAAATTTAATGCGTTCCCAGAACTTGCACAAAAAGCGATCCTTGAGTGTTTGGCCAAGGAATAGGATGCCCGCCATGCTTGGACGAAACAGCAACAGGCAAACGACCATGAAGTTAACCTTGCTAGCGGAAAATATCATTTCTTTCTAAGGATTGCTGGCCTCTGTGGAGGCCTTGTGCTGGCTGTGACAGCATTAGGGATTAGTTGCTATTTGATCAAAAACGGATGCTCGACTGCTGGCGTTGCCTTAATCATTGGGGCAGTAGTAGGCTTGGTTGGAACGGCCATATATGGTCAAAAGCGAAAAGATAAACTGCCCGAATCACCGTCAGAACAATCACAACCCGAACACCAACATAGATAAACCATCGGTATTCGATTTGTTGGCACCTGCCTAATCAAGGTTAAAATGGATTCCCAGAAGCTGCCGAGATCTCCAAGGGATCCCGGACGCTTAACTGAGCGCATTTTTTCGAATTGGAAAATTGCTTTTGGAACGCCTGTTAATGCCCTAATTTGCAGGCGTGGCAAACGAACCCCGCCCTACAACTGCCCCAACCCGTCGCATCCTGGTGGTGGATGACGATCCCGGGCAGCGCAGCCTGCTAAATTCCTTCCTGGTTGGGCAGGGCTTTGACATTGTGTTGGCGGATTCCGGTGAGGCGGCCCTCCAGCAATTGGGGGCCCACCGGTTTGACATGATGATTTCCGACGTGCGGATGCCGGGAAAATCAGGCCTGGAAACACTTCGTCAAGTCCGGCAGGAATGGACAAGCCTGCCTGTTTTGTTGGTGACAGCGTATGCGGACATCCGCGAGGCGGTGGTGGCCATGCGGGATGGAGCCTTGAATTACCTCGCCAAGCCCATTGACCTGGAGGAGTTGCTCACCTGCGTGCGTCAGGCCACTGGTTTGACCCGGGACCAAGCTCCCCTGCAAACCTCCAGTCGCAGCCTTCCCGATCACTTGGTGGCCCGCAGTCCGCTCATGTTGTCACTCTTTGACCAGGCGGCACTGATCGCCCCGGCTGAAACCCGGGTGTTTATTTCCGGCGAAAGCGGCACGGGCAAGGAGGTGGTTGCCGATGTTCTTCATGCCTGGAGCCATCGCGCCTCGGGGCCTTTTGTGAAGGTCAACTGCGCGGCCATCCCGGAAAACCTCCTGGAAAGCGAATTATTCGGCCATGAACGCGGCGCCTTCACCGGCGCCTCCTCCCAAAGGATCGGACGGTTCGAGGAGGCCAGCAAGGGCACCATATTCCTGGATGAAATCGCAGAGATGGCCCCCTCACTTCAGGCCAAAATTTTGCGGGTGACCCAGGATGGACGCTTTCAAAGAATCGGCTCCAATCGCGAGATTCAGACCCATGCGCGCATCCTGTCCGCCAGCAACCGGATACTGGAGGAGGAGGTGAAGGCCGGGCGATTCCGGGAAGATTTGTTTTACCGTCTCAACGTGGTGGAATTGGCGGTGCCACCCCTGCGCGAGCGTCGCGAGGACATTCTGCCGCTGGCCCGGAAATTTCTCTTGGAATTTGCCCGGTATGGCGCCCGGCTGACCGGGGCTGCCGAAGATTGCCTGATGAATTATTCCTGGCCTGGGAACGTGCGCGAATTGAGGAACTTCATTGAACGCGCTGTTTTATTATCACGCGGCGAACTTATTTTGCCGGAGCATTTGCCAGCCCGCCTGCGGGATTCACTGACCCCCTCCGCAGGGCAAGTCGTTCAGGAGGGCCAGCCCCTTGATGAAATTGAGCGCAACGCCATTTTGCTCGCCCTCCGCCAGCACAAGCACAATCGGACGGAAACGGCCAAGGCTCTGGGTATCAGCCGCAGGGCGCTGCTTTATAAAATCCAAAGGCTGAGATTACAGGGTTTTCAGGTGGAATAAACCCGGGCTGGGAACACTCCCTCAAGCTGATGCATCGCCAGAGGATGACAGCCGGACTGGCCGGTAGCCTCCCTTGGCCCGGAAATACGCAAACATGCAGACATAGGCCACAAAAAGCGCCAGGGGAAACAACGCTATTTGTTGCAAAGCTGCAAACTGCCCGCTTGTGTTGGCCGCAGCAACCTGCACCTGCAAACTGGCATCGGTCAACGCACCGGCTTTGACCGGATCAATGGCCTGGTAAGCTCCCAGCAAATAGTGCTTGCCCACTGTCACCGATTCGCAAAGCGCGGGGTTCACGGCTGCCAGTTGGCGCGTGGCCGAACTTTCCTGCAAATACCCAATAAATGGCGCCCCCAGTATGCCCACTGCCAGCATCCCAATGCCGCCCACCGCATTAAGCGTCAACGTGCCGCCACGCGGGCATTGTTCCGTGGTAAGACCCAGCAGCGTGGGCCAGAAAAAAGTTTTGCCCACGGCATAGAGCGTGGCTGCGGCAAAGATCGCCGTCATGCCCAGGCCCGCCGTGTGCGCCAAAGCCCACAAACCCACGGACGCCAGGGCAGAGCATCCCGCCAGCAAACCTACCGGCGAAAATTTATGAATCAGCGGCCCCGCTCCAAACCGCAGCAACATCATGATGGCAGACGTATAAACCAGCACCCACGCGGGATTGTGCCCAGCCGCCTGCATCGGGACCTGCATGAGCGAAGTAATCCAGCCATCGGTTCCCAGCTCGGTGATGGCCTGGGGCATCATGATGAGAATCAGGCAGGCCAGCAAAACCCGGCCAAAAGATCGCGTCACCACCGCAAATCCGGCCACCACCAGCGCGGTGAGAGACCAGGTCACGCCCGGACTCCACAAAAAAACCTGCCCCATCTGCGCCAGCACCAGCCCAAAACCAATCAATCCGCCAAAAGCCCCCAATTCCTTCAGCATTTCAATGTATTTCACACCAGCCTGTTCACGTTCACTCCGGGGAAAAGTGCGCCCCGCCAAAATTACAAAAAAAACGAGGGCCGGAATCAGGATCAACCCCAGTATCCATCGCCAATCAGCCACATTGGCCAGCAGGATGGTGCAGACACCGCCCAGCACCAATCCCCCGGGCCAGCCGGCATGAAGCCGGTTCAACCAGCGGGTTTTGTCCACCTGAAACAACGTCGCCACAACCGGGTTGGCAAAGGCTTCCACACTCCCATTCCCCAACCCCAAAATAATGCTGCCCCAATACAATAGTTGATATCCGCGGTGGCGGCCCTCCTCCAAGGCGCTGCCGGACAAACCATGCACGCAACCATAAGCAGCGATGGCCATGGCGAAGTAAACCAGATAGGAAACAAATGAAAAAAACATCGCCGCCTTGAATCCCGTCCGGTCCAGTACCAGGCTGAAAATGATGATGCTCACCCCAAATGGCCAGATGCCTGCCCCCTGCAACTCTCCGACAGAAACCTTGTCCAAACCAAAATCCGATGCAAATGCCCCGCTGCAAAGAATCATTCGGCTGATAAAGGCATAGGACGTGGTGATAATGGCTGCAAAACAGCCCCAAAAAAGTAGCTGATCCTGTCTTTGGTTCATTTTAAAAGCGACGGGCAGGTCATGGAATGGCTCCATACTCCTCATCCCTCGACAGGTGTCAACGACAAATCACCAATCAACACCGGCGTGTTGACTTATGGCAAAATGTCACCGATGGCTGGGATCATTCGGGCTTTGTTGCCTCGCGATTGAGGTTCCCCAAGACAGCGGAAAACTTTCGGGGTTTGTCTTGAATATTTTTCTCAGCGCAAATGGATCGAGCCGGGCATGTTGGTCGCGCAGCTCATGTTTTCTGGTCTCAGAGCCTCTCTGATATTTCTGAAGTATGCCAAAAACCCCAGCCGCAGCACCCTTCCCAATTTTTAGAAAGTCTCTCAGGGATGTCTGGGCTTGCCAGCAACCGTTGATACGGCGTTTTGGCGTCGTTTCATGACGCGCTGGGTCCGTCGGGCTTGCTTCTCGCGTTTCAACAGCTTTAAGAATTGTCACAAAAACTGCATCGTTTTTAGGACCCTGACAAATTAATTTGAACCTCAATTCCCAATTGGTTCGGGCTCTCTGGCTTCGGTTTGCGGTCGCGAGCGGGGAAAGTGGAGCGGAGACGGAGAGGGGTCCGGCGTGGATTGCGGTTATCAAAGCAAAATCGAGCCGGCATTATCCGATGAGAAATGAAAACTTACAACTGGCTAAGCGGCCTGCGGCGGCATGTCGCACCTTGACAAATGGTTAAAAATGCATATATTTTACCCCAGTCTGTTGGTCATTGGCGGAGGTTTGACCCTTGCCTAATGATGCCAAACCCGCGAAATGTCTCTCATGAAATCCTATATCTCACACTTGCTGTTCACGTTCAGTTTATTAGCCGGCCTGGCAGTTTTAAACAGCTCTGCCGTCACCCTTTCAATCACGCCTTCATCTGTCAGCAACACTTATAGCGGCAAACTCACGTTGGTGGTGGGCGGGTTGGCCGGCGGCAGTTCGGTGGTGGTGCAGAAGTATCTTGACCGCAATGCCAACGGCGTGGTGGACGCTGGCGACATGCTTTTTCAACAGTTCACCCTGACAGATGGACAGGCGGGCATGGTCATCGGCGGCGTGACCAATATCAACGTGCCCGGCGACTCGGACACTACGGTGGGTCAAATCACCTGCAAGATGCACTTTCCCAATGGTGATTCTTCCCAAACCATTTCGGGCAATTACCTTTTCGTGGTCTCCAGCCCCACCGGCGCGTTTTCGCCCGTGACGAATTCCTTTTCTGTCACCAATTTTCCGTTTCCACAAAAACTGACCGGAAAAGTGCTTAAAAACGGTGTGGGAGTTCCGGGCGCCGTCGTGGTGGTCTTTCCGCCGCCATCATCCAACAGTCATGGGCCGGGCCAGCCTGTGGGGGCTTCGACTGCCGATAATTCCGGCAATTATTCCGTTCCGCTGCCAGTGGGCACCTACATGCCGCTGGCCATTGGCAGCAACACAGTTGCCGATGCCATGGCCTCGCCAATCATTTCATTGGCTGCCAGCCAGACCATTTCCACCAACTTGGTGGTCTCCAATGCCACCACCACCATCACCGGTCGGTTGGTGGATTATAACAATTCCGGAATCCCGCTGCCCGGCATTTTTTTGACAGCCAACACGAAAACGTACTTGATCGCCGGAACCTCCACCGACAGCAAAGGGAACTTTACCATGGGGGTGGATACTGGAACCTGGAATTTTGATGGCGAGCCCTCCGGTTTGATGCTTCACGGCTATGTTGGATTTCAAGGCGGCACCAATGTGCTTTCCGGGTCCAGCCTCAATGGCGCGTTTCCCCAGGCTACCGCCCTTTTCTACGGCCAGGTTGTGGACGCATCCGGGAATGCTCTGTCCAACATTGATGTCAATGCCAGCGACAACAATGGTCAATTTCAATCCGACGGTTACACTGACAACAAGGGAAACTATTGCGTGGCCGCCCTGGGCGGTTTGCCGGGCGATACCTGGAACCTGTCTGTGAGCGGTGGCGGGGGCAGCAGCAACCCCACCAATTACATCTTTACACAACCGCAATTTGATCAAAACGGTGGAACCAATATCACCGCCGGCCAGGCTGTGCAGGTCAATTTCACGGGAATCATTGCCACCAACACCATCTCTGGAAACGTGCAATACGACGGCACCAACATCGTTGGGGTTGGAATTTTCGGTGGCGCAACCATCAACGGACAAAATTTCAATGCCTACGTGGATACCGACGCCAACGGGAACTACTCCTTCAATGTATGCAACGGCTTGTGGAGCATTGGAGTGAACCAAAACGGCGGCAGTGACAGCCTCGATAGCATCATCGGCCCAAACAATTACTCCCCGCCCAGCAATCTGAATATTGACATTGTCAATGACAATGGGATTGCGAACTTTACGATCCAGCCGCCCGGCAGCGGAGGCGGTCCGCTGCAAATCAACACCACCTCGCTGCCGAATGGAAATGAGGGCGCTTCCTATTACACCCAGCTTCAGGCCAGCGGAGGACTTTCGCCTTACACCTGGTCGCTGGCCAGCGGCTCGTTGCCACTGCCAAATGGCTTGACCCTGGGCAGCGATGGAGTCATTTCCGGCGTGCCCACAACGAACAACTTGTTCAACTTTTTCGTCCAGGTTACGGATTCCAACGGCACCACCATTCAACAATCACTCGGGCTTATCATCAATCCAAAGCCAAGCTTTCGCGGTTCGGCGAGGTTATCCAATGGCCAGTTTCAGGTGATGCTCTCTGGCGCGTCCAACCAGAATTATTCGCTCCAGATGACCACAAACCTCAGCGCCGGCGGCTGGGTCACGCTCTATGTGACCAACAATCCCTTGACCAATACATTCCCGCTCATTGACCCCAATGCCACCAACCGTGAGCGGTTTTATCGGGTTTTGGTCGGCCCCTAACGTCCTGCCGGACGTTCACAGGGTGTTGGAGCAATTGCGTTGTCAGTTTGCCTGTCTGCATTCCGCCGGAATGCCATGCCCGGCGGAACTTTCCCACGCTGCTTGGTAAGCGGCTCATCCCAAAATGGCCTGACATACCAGCAGCCTATCCCAGCCAGACTTCCCCTGCAGACGGGGTATTAACATGGTTAACCATAAATTGGCGGGATGGCCGTTCATGAAACCAGAAAGTGAATGCAGGGCAATTACAAAGGTCCATTACGTTGGATCGCGATCGGAACAATTCCAGAAGGAATGAGGAACTCCTGACCTGATAAAACTCCGAGGCTTTCAGTGTTCCACGGGACAGGAAGTTGCAGGCTGGCCATGCGCCGACCGAATCCGCCAAACTATGGCCCACAACGGCATAAATATCATTTTTCTTTGCCTCCATTCGCCAAAACCTTACACGTTTTCAAGCGTTGGCCTGCACAAAGCTCCTGGGGCTTACATCGCCATTGGCGACGAGATGGCTGCACTGTCGCACCCCGAACTACTGTGGCCCGTTATCGCGCTCCCATTTTTGAATGAGAGGGGTTTTCTGGATGATTTCCTCCTCCAGTTCGCTGGCATCCTTGGCAGTGTGGATCACCACCGGTCGAAGAAAGACCATCAGCTCAACCTCCTGCATTGACTGGTCCTTCTTTTTAAAGGCCCAACCCAGGCCGGGAATATCGCCGAGGATTGGAAATTTGCGGACGATATTGGAATATTGCTTTTGAATGATTCCTCCAAGCAAAAGTGTCTGATTGTTTTTTGACGTGGCCTCTGTGCGAAAATTATCGGTGTCAAAGACGTCCCCGCCAAGCACCGTTCCGCTGGTGTCCACGGTTGAGGATTCCGCGTGAATTTTCAACTGGACGTCGCCATCACTATTGATGTGAGGGGTGACTTCCAAAGTCACTCCCACGTCCTTATAGGTGATGGCAGTGTTTTGGGAACCGACGGATGAAATCTGTGTGTTTTCAGGAACGGGAACCTCCTGACCCACAAAAAGTTTGCCCATTTCATTGTCATCAATGGTGATGGAAGGTTCACCCAGGACGGTTGCGTCGGAATTCTCGCGCAAAAACTGCACAAGGTAATCAATATTAAGCGTGCTGCTGACCATACCGGACCGCAGACTGGCCAAGGTTTGGACTACGGTGCCCACCGATGTGCTGGCGGGGTTGTTGACTGTTGTAACTCCGCCAAGCCCCTGCTGGTAGCTGCCGCTGCCGCCGGCGAGTAAAGAATCATCATAATCCGCACCGGAATAAACCTGGCTTCCATTTGGCGACCATCGCACACCCAATTTATCCAAGTAATCGCTTGAGACGGATAAAATACGCGCTTCAATGGTCACCTTGTCCGCAGGCGCATCCACAGACTCGATCAATTTTAAAATCTGCGGGAAGAAATGCACGTTGGCGGAGACAAGCAACGCGTTGCCGCGCTGGTCAGAAACGCAGCGGACGCGGCCCACGAGGTCGCTGACCGTCGCCGAGGAGGACTTGGTCCCCGAGGAAGCCAAGGCATCCGGTTGCCCGCCGATCCATGGGAAATAGTCATCTTCCTTCGCCTCCTGGGTGAGGTTGAAACTCGTGTCCTCCATGGTGCCGCTGGCCTGGGGCTGTTGCTGCTGGGATTGCGGGTTGTTATTTTGCGCAGGCTGCGCATTGTTTTGAAAAGCGGGGGACCCATTTTTTGCGAATAAAATATTCAGGCTTTTCGCCACGACATCGGCTTTGGCATACTTTAGCCCTATTCGCAAAGTGCTTTCCCCAGCCTGGGATGGCTGGTCAAGCTGGCTCAGGACATTTTCAATGACTGCCAGGTTTTCCCTGGAATTTGAAGTAATGATGATCGCATTGGAGTAAGGCTCGCTTGTGATGCGGACCTTTCCATAAAGCCTGCCGACATCGTGGTCCTCGGTGGTATTGTCTGAATCATCGCTGAAAAAATCCCAATAACTCCGTTGTTTGGTTTTTTTAAGGAACAGCTCGTTGAGCACATCCTCGATATCCGTGGCGCTGACGAATTTGAGCGGATAAATTACCGGGGCCAGGCTTTCATCCGAGACGGGCGCATCCAACTCCTTGATCATGGTGGCCAGGCTTTCCATCTGGGCAGGAGGCGCCTGAACAACAATGGCGTTACGGCGCCGGTCGGCCACGACGCTCAATTTGTCCTCGCTGGAAGAGGGCTGGGGGGAAAAATAATAAGTGTAACGAGAACCTGAATTCTGTTGATTGCTGCTTAATTCCTGCAATTGGCTGGCCACATCCTGTGCGTCGGCATTCTGTAGAATAAATGTGCGGGTGACCTTGGCCTGAGCATTTTCCGTGTCCAAGGCTTCGACCAGTTTTTCGATCGCCCCAAAATCAGCGAGGCTGGAAAGAACGATCAAGGAATTTGAGCGCTCATCCGCAGCCACGTCCACGGCGGATTTTTTGCCGGCATCACTTCCCATTTTTTCATAGATTGGCGACATTTCCTTGGCAAGATCATCGGCCGCGATATGTTTCAGTGTAATAATCCGCACGGCAACGTCCTCTGGATGATTGCTGTCCAGGGCATCAATCAAATCGCCGACCACGCGAAGATTGTCATTGTAATCGGTCACGATGATTTCGTTGGCGAGTTCATCCACATCCACGCTGGCCTTGTCTGACAGGGCGGTCTGGATGCGATCCTTGGCCTCTGCAGCCTGAATATGCTTGAGTGAAAAGACCTTCACCAGCAACTGTCGTCCGGCGGGCAGGTTGGTCATTGATCCGGTGACCACCTCCGGACTCATTTTGGGTTCCTGGCCCTCTGGCACAATCAGGATGGAATCACTCAATTCCACGGCTGAATAGCCTTGAAGTGCCAGAGCCCGGTAGATCATGTTCACGGCTTCGCGGGGCGGCATTTTTTTCAAGCTCATGATGGTCAACTGGCATTGGACCTGTGGATTTTTAATGACCGTTTTCCCTGTTTCCTGGGAGAGCCATTGTGCAACCATGTCCACGCTCGCACCCTGGAAGCTCAATTGAATCTCATCCGGTCCATTTGTGCTGCTGGAATTGGTCAAGCCCAGCGGCTCCGAGGGGATCCACGGCCCGGTGCCTTGGGAACCGGGTCCCGAGCCACCTGAATGGCCGAACATTGGACCGCCGCCAGGAGGCGGCACAAAGCCGGGAGGAAATCCTTGTGAGACAAAATGCACTTGGGCAGACAATGGCAGGGCGAAGCCGAAAGCCATCACGGCCCGGAATGGGACTGGCCATGTCGCTGCCATTCGCTGCAACGATTGCCGACGGGGATTTGATTTTTTCATTTTGAAGAATTCTCCTTTTGGGCAAGCAAACTATCACTGCCGTAACCATTGAAAATGGTTAGCTCTTCTGTTTTGCCGTCATAGTCAACCAACACGCGGTTGATACCGATGCGCAACAATTTCAGGGCGCCAAGTGAATCACCCTCCTTCACCAGCCCAGTCTGCCCATTTGGGTCACGCAAAAAGGCGCAGTTTCCGGCGATGCCCAACAATCCCATAGGAAGCGGGTGCACGACAGGGGCGAGAAATCCGCTTTCAGTGATTGCATCCATGCGCGCCTGGACTTCTGCGGAAAACAATGGAGGGCTGCCAGCGTTCATTCCCGTCACCATCCCCAAGCCCATTTCCCCTGGCATCGCCAATCTTGAAGGCGGGGCATGGGACCTGCCGGGTGCCGCATTGCTTCTCGATGCAGAATTGGATACTGCATCATATGGCATGAAATGGTTTGTCAAAACCGGGGTCGGCATTGTGCGATTTGTCGTGGAAGACCGAGCCAGAACCATTTTCGTTGAAACCGGGTTGGTTTCTGGTTCAGTGGCACCAGCCAGTGTTGTCAGGCCGGTCTTTTTTGAAGCATCGGTCGGTGGATTATTCGCTGTGTTCATTCTCGAACCGTCCGGTAGTGGGGGGGCAACGGATCCATGAGAAGCTGCGGTTGGGGCTGGATTTGACCCCTGGCTGTAAATTGCCGACAATTCCGGAACAGGCGGGACTGTCACGCCAAAAAAGGAGGCGACATGAAAAATGCCCTTGAGGACTTGGATCAACAAAAGCACAGCCAGCACGATGCAGGCCATCCGCAAAAACTGCTCCGCGCGATTACCCATGGGTCACCCCTCCCTTTTTCCAAGACTCGAAATTCAGGATGATGACACTGACATTCAGCTTCACCTGGTCCGGGCGAGTCGGATCCGCCGATATTTGGACAGAATCAACAATCAAAGGAAAACCGAGCACCGGCAGGCGCTCCAGAAGCGAAACCACGGAGGAAGCCTGTCCTGATCCCTCAATTTGGATGGTGGTCAATTCTTTGGCGGAAGATCCTCCGGACGACTCACGGATTGTACCAAGCTGGACCCCTCCGTTCATGGCTGCATTCTGAATAGCCGCGCTGGCATTGGCCACCGCCGTGTTGGTGGAGAGCACGGCGGGATCGAGGTTGAAATCCCCCATTAATTTCTCAACCAAGTCCGACTGGTCCCTTTCCAAGGCTGCATCCATTTTTAATTGCCGCACCTCAGCAACCATGGCAAGGAATTCGGAACGCTGATGGGCGAAAAATCCAAGGATGCGCACCCCTGCGAACAAAAGAAGATAAATCGCGATTCCAATGGCCGCAAAGCGGACAGTTCGTTTTTCTCTCTGGCTCAGGACGCGCATGATTTCAAGAGGGATGGGTTTGGGTAGCATCTGCCTTTCCATCCGGTTTGCCTGCATCGCCTGTCTTGGCCTTGAGGAGGGGCGGGGCGAGGCTTTTCAACCCGGCGCGCTTGGCAGCAGGTTTCCATCGCGCGGTCATTCTCACGACCACCTTGGGCTGGTTCACAACCGGGGTTTGGTCTTCAACCACAATGCCGTCAAAAAACCCGGAGGCGATGAGTTTCGATCGAAAATCCATAACCTGCTGGACGCTTTGCAACGAGGCATTCAATTGGATTTCACCGCGCTGGTTCATGGTGAGCGAATCCAATTTGAAACCTTGCGGCGCAGCCTTTGAGAAGACATAGATGGCGTCCAGGTACGGCGGCTGGCTTTGTTTGAGGTACTGGAGAAATTCCATTTCCGGATCCGCCAGCGAGGCAAAATGCAGGCTTTCCGATTTAAGCCGGTCCAATTTTGGCTCCAGCAACGGTTTCATCAACACCGCCTCGGCAAATGGGAAGGCAACCAACAGGACAAGCAACGCCACTCCACGCAGGAGCCAGCGGCGGGCTTCCACACCGGAAAGATCCAAGCGAGGCAGATTAAAACTGGAAACTGCTGGCTCCATTTTGATTTGCAGCCACAAAAAGGGAAACCCGGCCCGAACCCCATTTTTCAGACCTTGCGTGGCGGCAGAGGAACCCGGGCCGGCAGGAATTTCCGCCCTCCTGCAACTGGCCCGTTTGGAAAGGTTTCCAAGAAGGATGCTTGTCTCACCCGCGTCTCCAGAGAGATAATAGTTGGCGACAGGGATGTTTTTAATGATCAAATCGGCAGCATCCGCCCCTGCAGGCAGGATGCCCAGACTGGCAGGAGCTCTTCCTTGAAAAGTGGCAAACTCAATATGGTTTTGGGAGGGCTCCAAAACGGCATGAAATTCTCCCGCTTCCGGGAAGATGCAATCCCGCGCAAAGGCCGCCACCGTAAACCTGGCGCTGAGGCCGGCTGCGGACAGAATGCTGTCATAATATTCAAGGGTTTCCCTGCGGACAGCCGCCACAACAACCTCATGCCTGGCTGTATCCTTAGAAGTTTCCACCCAGCCCCAAGCCAGGGCTTCAGGCGGCAGAGGAAATTCATTTTCAATTTGCAGACGCAAGACGCCTTCCAACTCACCCACGGCTTCTTTCGGCAAGCTGAATTTTTTTGTGGAGACCCCGTGAACACTGATCCCGCAAAATGCGCGAACTGCGGGCTGCCAGCTTTTTCGCCCCGCAAATCGCCGGAGCGCCTCGACCGCGCGCTCCCGGCATCCATCCACCAGCGTTCCATCAGGCGCTCTTGCCAGCGGCATTTCAATGCCGCCTCGTTCACTCAATGCCTTGAGCGAGACCCGGGTGATCTCGATGAAAACCGGAGGCGTTTGAAAGAATTCCCTCATAAATCATCCTCGCGGTATGAGAGCATTTTCACGCCATCCAGGTTTATTCTTACGATGACTTGAATTCGCTGGCTCACGCCCGTTGATTTCACCCTGCCCTCGGCGAGAATTCGAAAAGTTTCAGATCGCGCAGTCACAAGGGGCGAAATCTGTTTAAGCATCCTGCGGCTCATTCCGGCAATTTCGAGCAATTCAGCGGGGTTGGCATAGTAGCCGGATGAATCGCGATGCGATATTATTTTCTGCGCCAGGTTGCGGTCAATTCCCGGCAGGCAGGCAAGGACATCCAGGCTGGCTGTGTTGATGTTTACCAAACCAGACAATTGCCGGTCATCGGTCACAGTCACATCATCGGCAATCTTCATCAACAGGCTTGCACTGATGACATTTCCAAGAGAAGCGCCGTCCGGCTGGGAATTCGAGTCATCCGGCGTGGGTCCGACATTTGAGTTGTCCTGGGGAGGTGTGACATCGAGCAAATCCACAATGTCTTGAAAGTTGTTTTTTTGGCGGTATGAGACAATTGCATGCGCGATATCCCGCGTAATACCGCGCACCGAAGCCAGCGAATTTTCATCAGCGGTTTGAATATTGACACGGGCATCTCCAGAAGCACCGACATTTTTCACAGATGAATCCACCGTCATGATGCCCGCCCAGCCAAGGTCCTGGGCGGCGACGGTGTCCTGGAATTGAGGTTGTCCGTTGGCACCATCGGACTGGTCATCCAACATCCCGTTCAGGTGCACATCCCTTCCAAAAAACAAATCTGGGGTCACCCCTCGCACCATCAGCAGCTCGCGGATGGTTTCAAAAGGCCCTCCTCGCGGAAGATAAGGTGGGCGGAGAGATGCGTAATAATCCGTCTCCGCGACATTGGTTCCCTGGCCGCGCCAACTTAATATAGCCTCTGCCACGTCGTTTTCCAGCCCGGGTACCTTCATGATTTCGTCACGGTTTGCGGTATTGATATTCAGACGACTTTCCTCGTCAGAAACCCCGTAAATGACACCCCCGCCTTCCTCATCATTTCCCCGCCTGAGCACGGAATAGCTTCCACGCCCGAAAGTCACACCCTGAAAATCCTGCGGGTCATTGTACAATTCGCCGGTGTGGTTTTTGCCGCTGTGGCTCCTCTCGCGCGCATTTCTGTAAAGTAAAGCCTCCGCTTTTTCAATTCCTGCCAAAGCCAGGTAGCGGGCCTGAATCTTGTCCCCAAAGTTCTTGCCCGTGATCAAATCCATGCGCGCGGTGTGCAATACGCCGACCACGATCATAGAAAGCAAGGCGAGGGACCATAACAGACCCACCAGGATAGAGGCGTGTTTTTGAATCATTGCTGGATTCCCCCGGATGGAGCGCCGGTCAGCGCCTGGCCTGTGGATACATCAGAATTGCCCTGGTTCGCGTCAGCAAGGTTTAAACTGACAACGGTCTGGAACACCAGGGGGGCATCAACCATTGGGCCACCCGCTGGTGAATTGGTCCTGGACCCCGGTTTTGCACTTGGATCCATGAGAAGAGTGATCCGCACTGCCTCGGGCAAGCCTTCAAGGTTGTTTTGTTGGCGCTGGGAATTACCGGCCTTTGCAGCGCCTTTTACTTCACCCCACTCATCATACCAATCCTGGCCGTCGGAAAATTCGTAACGCACCCCGATGATATTGGGCGTGATTTCCCGCCTGCTTCCTCCTGAAAGAGGGTCCAAAGCAAGCGTGGGATTGCTCCGCCGCCAGAGGCTCAATTCGCCTGATTGAGGGTCCTGGTCCACATAATAGCTGACCTCACAGAAATCAGCTTCATGAGCGCGACGCGGGGTGTAGTTATGCGTGGCAAAATCGAGATTGTCGGCTTCATGGTCTCCAATCATCCGTTTCATTCCCAGGAATGCAGAGTCTCCCGGCAAGGTGCAGGCTCCGCGCAAATCAGCGGTAACCAGCGCCATTGTCACGCGCGCGCTTTGAAAAACATCAGCCCGTGGCTCAACCAGTTTTTGGGCCGCAAATCCAGCGCTCAAGCAAAGATAAGCGCTCACCAAAATCAGCGCCATCAAGGCTGAACTGATGACGACCTCAATCAAAGTAAAGCCGCAATCAACAGGCAAAGCGCATTTTTTCATGATGCCCCCCCTGTTTTCTTGCGGGATTGGGACTCCACGCCACCCTCGGCAGCGGAGGTTTCAAAAAGAAGGGTTTTAAGCTCGTAGATATCCTGGCTATTGCGCTCGGATTGCACCACCACATCCACCTCGCGCAACCCGTCAATGCCGGCTTCGCTGATGATCTGCCTCCAACGGTATGACTTCAAGCCCGCGCCGCAATCCCCGTCGGTTTCGCCGTCTTCAAGATCACCCCCGGCTCGAAGGGATTCGATTTTTCCGGCTGCGAAGAGCACGGCTACAGTCTGTTGTTCCGACTCCTTGCTTGAATCCAGTGCGGTCGTGATTCCATGCGCCAATCCGGCCAAAGCAATTCCCAAAATCAAAATCGCCACCATGACCTCGATAAGCGAAAAACCGGCTTGAAGGCGTTTGGTTTTCATTTACGCTCTGGACCCGTCACATGAACCCTTGAAGTAACAGGGTTCATGAACAATGTCATTTCATAGCCGGATCGGTCCAACAATTGTATGTCCACCGCATCAGCAGTGCCATCGGGGTAAAAGGCAACTGCGTCAGCCGATGCCTCCTGGCCGGTGGAATTGTCCTCCTGAGAATCGGAGTAATCGTCCCCTGACTGTCTGATTTTAATGGAGATGCGGGGATCCAGCCTGCCTTCCGCGCCGGGAACGTCGGTCAAAGGGACAAACCCTCCACTGGCACCGCTGCGGGACTCCCGCTCCAAAACAAAACGGCTGTTTTGCTTGTCCAAGTGAACCCTGCACAATTGGTTGAAGCTAACAGCCCGGCTGGATGCCAGGCTGAATGAATTGATCAAGTCCCGCCCGGTTGAACGCAGCAAGGCATCGTCGAAGGTTCCCTTCATTTCGGGAATGATCATGGCAGCCATCACGGCGATGAGAGCCGCCACCACTGCCAATTCGATTAGCGTGAATGCTTTCCGTAACTTTAGGCTGGAATTTCGCGATTGCATTTCACCAGTTGCCTATGTCTGAGTTGTCTCCCTTGAAGTGCGACCAGATGTCGAAACTGGAGGGGTGGTGAGTGCCGGGACTGAGATATTGGTAGGGATTGCCCCAAGGATCATTTCGAAGCAGCTTGATGTATGGCCCCCGCCAATTGCGGGCATCATCCCCGGATGGAGGGTCCACCAGAACATTCAACCCCTCTTCCGTGGTGGGATACCGGTCCATGTGGATATAAAACCGCTCGACCGCGGATTCCAGTTCCGCAATTTGCGCCTTGGCCGCGCTGACCTTGGCATCCTGCGTGGTGCCGATGAATTGTGGAATGATCGTCGCGGCAAGAATGCCTATGATGACGACGACCACCATGATCTCAACCAAAGTAAACCCTTTCTGCCTGTTATTTGTGTGGTGGATGTTCATAAGATTTGAATTGGATTCCTCAATGAAGCGCGCTGCTCATTTTGAAAATAGGCAGCAAAATAGCAATCACCATGAATCCGACCATGGCACCGACTGCGAGAATCAAAAGCGGGGCAATGAAGGAGATCAGGGTTTTGGTTCTGGTACGCAGATGGCGCTCTTCCATTGTGGCCACCCTCAGCAACATTTCATCCAGTTTTCCAGTTTCCTCCCCCACATCAATCATCTGCACGACGGAGCGGGAGAAAACCCCGAGCTTTCGCAAAGGAGCCGCCAGGGAATCCCCTCCGCGAGTCTCCTCCGCCACCCGGGCAATCTGGGCGGCCATGACCCGGTTACCGATGGTTTGTTCGACGATCTTCAACGCGGGAAGAAGGGATACACCGCTTTTAACCAGCGTGCCAAGGGTGCGCGCAAAACGTCCGAGCGCTGCTGACTGATAGGCCGGCCCGGCGAATGGCAGCCTTAACTTGTACTTGTCCCACCATTCCGCGCCCTGATCCGACTTCAGGAGCCAGCGCACAAGTCCGGCAGCGGCCATTGCCCCGGCCAAAATCAAAACCCAATATTGGTGCAACACATGGCTTGTCTTGAGCAAGACCAGTGTCGGCAAGGGCAGCACTGGCAGCATTTCCTCCAGCATGCCAAACAAACGCGGGAGAACCACCGTCAGCAAAATCGTCACCGTCACAAAGCCAAAGCATAGCACAAACGCCGGATAAGCCACGGCGGCAGCCACCTCTTGCCGCACCTGATCCTCGTGCTCCAGCAAATCCGCAAGGTCGTTCAATACTTTCGGCAAAGCTCCCGCCTCCTCGCCAACGCGAATCATGCTGACGTAAAGTTTGCTGAATAATTTCGGATGTTGCGACAGCGCCGCGGAAAAAGCCTCCCCCTTGCGGACGGCGCCGCCTATCTGCCGCACGATTTCCCTGAGCGCCGGGTTCTCCCCCTCATCAGCCAGGCTGTCGAGCGCCTGGGGAATGGAAATCGAGGCTGTTAATAATGCGCTGATTTCGCGGGTAAATGCCGTGACTTCCCTGCGGCTAATTCGCTGACCAAGAGAAAACCGCCCCGCGGGAGGCTCCCCTGCTTGGAAGTCTTTTTGCACCTCTTGTGTTGCCGCCTCCAAAAGTGATGGAAACAAATTCTGACGACTCAACAATTGCAATGCAGCTTTGCGGTCTTCGGCTTCAACCAAGCCGGCAACCAATGCGCCTCCAGCTCCAATGGCTTGGTACCGGAAGGATTTCATCAGTTCAAATCCCCGGACGAAACCCGGAGAATTTCCTCGATCGTTGTCAGGCCGGCTGCCACCTTTTGCAGGGCGTCCTGGTGCATGGTCAGCATGGCCTTTTGCGCGGCGGCTTTTAACTCTGCATTTGACCGTTTCTTCAGGATCAATTCACGCAATTCACCATTGATTTGGAGCAGTTCAAATATTCCGACGCGCCCGTAATAACCTGTTCCACGGCACTCTTCGCAGCCCGTGCCGATGAAAAAGCCCCCTTCCGGCCGGTGTCCGCTGATGCCTGCCAGGCGCTCGGCCAGTGCGGGGTCCCCATCCTGCGAACGCCGGCAATTCGAACAAATCCGCCGGACCAGGCGCTGTGCCAGCACCCCCTCGAGCGAAGACGAGACCAGGAAAGGCTCCACGCCCATGTCAATCAGCCGGGTTACCGCCCCCGTGGAATCATTGGTGTGCAACGTGCTGAAAACCTGATGTCCGGTGAGCGCCGCCCGGATGGCGATATCTGCCGTCTCCGAATCGCGGATTTCGCCAACCATCACGACATCGGGGTCCTGACGCAATATGGCGCGCAGGCCATGGGCAAAAGTAAAATTACGCGCCGGGCGAACCGGAATTTGAGCCACCCCTGGCAATTCGTATTCCACAGGGTCTTCAATCGTTAGAATCTTAAGCTCTGGAGCATAAATGCTTTGCAGGATTGAATAGAGGGTTGTGGTCTTGCCGCTGCCGGTCGGTCCGGTTGCCAGAAAAAGCCCGTGGGGCTTTCCTACAAGGCGTGAAAGCAGGGCCGCACGTTCCGGATCCAATCCCAATTCCTCGACAGTCTGGACACGGGCGCTTTTTTCCAGCAGGCGCATCACAAGGCTTTCCCCGTAGATCGTCGGCAATGTGCCAACCCTAATATCCACACGGGCGCCACGGTGATTAATTTGTATGTGGCCATCCTGCGGCAAATAACGCTCGGCAATGTTCATATCCGCCATAATTTTAATTCTGGAAACCAGCGCGGCATGAAGTTGTCTTGGGGGAGGGGGCTTTTCGTGCAGGAGGCCGTCTATGCGGTAGCGAAGCTGAAGAAAATTCTCAAAAGGCACAAAATGGATGTCGCTGGCGCGCTCGCGAAGGGCGGTTGAAACAATAAGATTCACGAGGTTCACCACTGTTGGCTCGTTGGCCATGACCTCAATGTCATGCAGCGTTTTTCCCTCCACTCCAAGGGCGCCCTCACCACCAAGATTTTCAATCATCTTCTCGACGGTGACTTGATAACGTCCGGCAATGGTTGCTGAAATGTCTGATATCGGAACTTTCTCCTCGACCACCTCCAAGCCGGTTAACAAGCGAATGTCATTGATTATACTTAAATTGCCTGGCTCAGCGGTGGCGATGTAGAGAAAGTCGCCCTCAATTTTCAGGGGCAGAATCCCATGTCGCTTGACAAAATCGGGCGGCAAAAGGCCCAAAGCCTCCGAGCTGGCGGCAAGCTTGAACGAACTGCCTGTCTTTTCGGAAGCCGTCCCCAACTTCTGAATTTTTGGCGCAATTTCCATTGTCATCCTTTGACCGGGTGGCTCCGATTAGTCTCCCCCATATCAATCCGCGTTCAAAATTCCCACAGATTTTCGCAAAAACCCCACCCCGGTCCAAGCCCGCACGACCGATGGAAAGGCAAAACCCCACACGATCCGGGCAAATACTCCCATCTCCAAAAAAACCACGGAAGCCTAAACCACGATCTCACGTTGTGCCCAGTAGTTAAGGCGATATTTTGGCCCTGATGATTTATTCCGGCATTATCCGGTCAATGCCCGGCTGCGCAAGACATTTTTAATTTCAAAAACCAGCTTTTGATGACCCCTGACAGAATTAAAATGACTAATATTGACCCTGTTTTAAGCACTGACCGACAAATACACCAGTACAACCTTACACCAACCCAAGGTTTGGTTGACATTATTTCGCAAATGTATTGGCGCGTCACTATTGGGACAGTTTGGTTATAATGGCTTGGAGCCTGTATGATAATTCGGCAGGATGCTGTTTTCGTGCCCAAGCCGGTCTGGCTGGGTCAGACGATTTTTAGGCGGTCAGTTTTCCAACCAGCGCAGTGCGCGGCGGGCTTTTTCAAAACCGGGTCCATTGCCTCCTCCTACGGTCCAGTTTCGACTCCGACACACGCGTTCTTTTTTCATTAAGACACCACCAGTCTCCCCATCTTGCCTACGGGCTGCGGGTGGGAGGGCGAGATTGGAAATCAATTGTTCCAAATGAGAGTATCCAAGTCTTGCGGCTTTGAGCATTCGAGGATTTGAGGATTTGGTTCGCCAAAACAGCGAAGCTTGGAATGTCGAGCGTGGTCCATTGCCAATGCGTTCATTCTTGTTAACCCACCCTTCCTAAAAAGATCAGGCTCCAAAAACTGTGCCGGGCTTTCCTATTCCATCATGCGGAGGAAGGTGGTTAAGCTTTGCCCACCAAAGCCGACAGCCCGGCATTTTTTACCCATTCAAACGTTTAAAACGGTGAAAACAGTTGATTTTATGAGGGTTTTACAGCGTGGCATCATCGTTGCTAAGCACTCGCGGCATTCTATACATGATCGAAGCGATATTCAATCAGCCGGGGTTTTTGGCGGCCAGCAAGGCTTTGGACGCCGTGGAACTCCGCGGCCAGGCCATTTCCAACAACCTGGCCAACCTTGAAACGCCGGGCTACCGGCGGGTGGATTTGGCGCCCGGTTTTGAGGCCGCCATGAACAAGGCAATCCTGTCGCAGAACCCGCAACAGATAGCGTCGCTGAATCCCACATTGGCTGCGGATCCGAATGCGACGGCGGTAAGCCCGGATGGCAATACGGTTCGGCTGCAGGATGAATTGACCCAGTTGAATCAGAATGGCGCGGCGCACTCATTGGAAACACAGTTGGTGGTGAGCATGTTCCAGAAACTGCAAATGGCCATCACGGGCAAGAACGCATAAAGCCATGATTTCGATCATACCAGGAATACAAAACACGTCTGCGGCGCTGGATGCGGAGCAGACGCGCTTGAATGTGATTGCCAGAAACATTGCCAACGCCAACACGGCTCACGGCCCTGATGGCAAGCCTTTCCAGCGGCAGGTGGTGGTGTTTGACACGGCCCTGCAACAGGCCATGAGTCCCGATGGAGGGGTGCAGTTGGCGCCGGTGCAGGTGGCTAAAATCGAGTCTGACAATCGCCCGGCGTTGCAGGTGTTTGATCCTGGCAACCCGGATGCGGATGCCAAGGGCATGGTGTCCATGCCCAACATTAATGTGAACGAGGAAATGGCGGACCTGATTTCCGCATCCCGATCCTACGAGGCGAACCTGGCTGCGGCCAAAAACGCGCACACGATGGCCATGGAAACCCTCTCGATAGGCAAGGCATGAGCGTGCGACAGGATAAAAACCCTTGGAAACCCCACTAAACCGGCATGGTTCCGATAACCGCCCTGCAACCCAGCCTGCCCGGCCTTTGGTCCACCGGCAGCGGACCGCTTACGGCGACATCCCAAGCCGCCGGGCCGACCGCGCTTGGAGGCATTCAAATGCCTGCGGATCTGGCACAGGCAGGCGGAGTTGCCCCGACGGGAAGCTCTTTCTCCTCGATGCTGGGCCAGTTTGTCTCGGAAGTGAACCAGCAACAGTTGGCCGCCACGCAGACCGTGAACGCCGTGCAAAGCGGCCAAAACATCCCTCTGAATCACGCCATGATTGCCATGGAGGAGGCCAATGTGTCCTTCCAGTTGATGGTGGAGGTGCGCAACCGGCTGCTGGATTCCTACCAGGAAATCATGCGGATGCAAGTATGAGGGTTTTTAATCTGGAATGAACCAAAATCTGACCAAACTATTGGGGCAACTGCGGGATATATGGCTGCACCTGGGCCCGACCCAGCGTTTGAACGTGGCTGCAGCCACGTTGGTGGCGGTGGGAGGACTGGTGACATTGGCGCTGTGGTCCTCGCGGGTGGATTACAGCCTGCTCTATGGCGGGCTGCCGGATGGCGAAGCCGCCAAGGTGATCGCCGCGCTGGACGACGCCAAAATCCCGTACAAGACAGGCGGCAGCGGCGGATCCATCCTGGTGCCCTCGGACAAGGTGTATTCCACGCGCATGCAACTGGCTGGCCGGGGCATTCCCAATGGAGAAGGGGTGGGGTTTGAAATTTTTGACAAGGCCAACTTCGGGATTTCCGACTTTGTGCAGCGGGCCAACTACACCCGCGCGGTGGAGGGCGAGCTGGCCCGGACGATCAGCCAGATAGACGAGGTGGAATCGGCGCGCGTCATGATTGTGATGCCCGAGAACCGGCTGTTGCTGGACAAGGACACCTATCCGACAGCCTCGGTCTTTGTGCGCGTGCGCGGAAACTCGCCACTTCAGACCCAGTCCATCAATTCCATTCGTTTCCTGGTGGCCAATTCCGTGGAGGGATTGAAGCCCAACCATGTGAGCGTGGTGGACAACCTGGGCAATGTGCTCTCGGAAAACACAGACGACGACTCGCTCACGGGGCTGACCAGCACACAACTGGCCTCACGGCGGAACCTGGAACAATACCTGGCACGCAAGGCGCAGGACATGATGGACAAGGTGGTGGGGCCGGGACATGCCATTGTGCGCGTGGCTGCGGAAATCAACTACGACACACTGACGCGTTCGGATGAGAAATACGATCCGGACGGGCAGGTGATCAGGACCCAGACCAAGGACGACCAGGTGACGGATTCCTCCACCACCGCCAACTCCACGCCCACGGGCATAACGGCGAACACGCAAGTGAACACCAACGGCAGCGGCGCCGCCTCCGGACCGGTGAACACGACCCAAAACCACAACACCACCTCGACGGTGGAGTACGATGTGGGCAAGACCACGAGCAACCTTGTGGAGACGGCGGGCGGCATCAAGCGCCTGTCGGTATCCGTGAGCGTGGCGGAATTGGAGCAGGGCGCCGGTGATGCGCGCAAGATGGTCCCGCGCACACCGCAGCAACTGGACCAACTGCGGAGCATTGTGGCCGGGGCAGTGGGCATAGACACCACCCGTGGCGACACGATTGCCCTGGAGGAACTGCCGTTCAACACGGATTTTGCGGACGAGGTGACGCAAGACCTAAACCAGGAGCAAAAGCGTGATTTTTGGTGGGATCTGGCCCGAAATGCGGTGTATCCGCTCATGGCGGCGGGTGTCTTTTTGATATTGCTGCGGCTATTCAGCCGCACACCGGTGCAAGATATTCCGCTGGGAGTGCCGGTGGGACGGTTGCTGGCCTCGCACCAAGGCAATGGCCATGCCAACGGCAACGGCCACAGCATGGGCAATGGCAATGGCATGGGTGGGCGGCTGGGGGATTCCATTGAAACACCGCCGGGCGTGGTGACCGTGGAGGTTTTGAACCGGTTGATCAAGGAAAACCCGACCAACATGACACAAGCCATCCGCGACTGGATGAGCAAGGGCAGGACAGGCGAACAAAGTCAAAACTAACCCTCAACACCTCAAGAACATGGCAACGGAAACACTGGAAGCAAGCGGCGTGGAATTGGGTCCGCTGACCAAGACACAGAAGCTGGCGGCGCTGCTGGTGATGCTGGGGCCGGAAAGCGCGGCGGTGATCCTGCAACAATTCCAGCCGCGCGAGGTGGAATCCATCTCCCGTGAGATGGCGCGCTTCAACCTGATCACGCGGGATCAGCAGCACCAGATTCTGGATGAATTTTCGGATGTGGCTGTGGCAGCGAGCACCTCGGTATCCGCAGGAATCGAGGCCACGCGGAACACGCTGGAACGCGCCTTTGGCAGCTTCAAGGCCAGCGACGTGCTAAGCCGTGTCACCACCACACGCGCCCCGCTTGGAGCCATGCAATCCGTGGCGGACATGGATCCCCGCCAGCTATTCAACCTATTAAGAGAAGAGCATGTGCATGTCATCACGTTCATCATCAGTTATTTGTCTTCGGAAAAAGCGGCACAGGTGCTGAATCTGTTACGGAGCGAGCAGCGGGACATGGTCTTGCAACGGCTGGCCATACTGGCGCCCACGCCTGTGGAAGTGGGGGAACGCGTGGTGGAGGTTTTGAACGCCAAGATGGGGGTGAAACAAACCCGGGCGCTGACCCAGACAGGCGGGATCACAAGCGTGGCAGACTTGTTGAACGCCATGGAAAAGAACACCAGCCGCGGATTGCTGACACACATCGAGGAAAAGAATCCTGAACTGTTCCAGGCCATTCGCAAGAAGATGTTCACCTTTGAGGACCTGCTGCTGCTCGAGGCGCCGCACATTCAGCGGATCATGAGGGAAATAGACATGAGAGACCTCACAGTGGCGCTGAAAAAATGCAGCGAACCCCTCAAGAAAACACTTTTGGCAAATATTTCCAGACGCGCTGCGGAAACGGTGCAGGAAGAAATGGCCTATCTGGGCCAGATCAAGATGCGGGACATCGAGGCGGCGCAATTCCGCATTATTGACATTGTGCGCAAGCTGGAAGCGGAGGGGGAAATAGAGCTGGAGACCAGCTCGGTATCGGATTCGGAATATGAAATGGTCTAAGCCGCTCCTGATGCATTCCGGGTTGCGCGACGTGCGCCTGCTCACCCAGGTTCCGGCGCGGGAATGGACCGCGCACGTGCGCGAGCGGGAGGACGAAGCCTACCGGCGGGGACGCCTGGAAGGGGATACGGCCTGCGAGCTAAAGCTAACGCAGCAGCGGCAGGAGCTGGATGCGCTGCAAAACGGGGTGATGAAGAATCTGCAATCCATCCTGCCTCAAGTTTTCAAGGAAGCCGAGCCGGCGCTGATACAACTGGCACTGGAGGCTGCGCGCAAGCTGGTGGCCGGCATGCCGGTGGATGCGGCCATGGTGGAGGCAGTTGTGCGGGAGGCTCTGGCGCAGGTGGAAGATTCCGGGGAAATCACGATTCAACTCCATCCCGATGACCTGGCCCTGCTGCACAAGCACGCCTCGCCCCTGCTGGAAACCCACGCAGGACGCGGATCATCAAGAGCAGTCAAATTCAGCAGCTCACGGGAGGTCCAGCGCGGGGACTGCCTGGCGCTGACCCGATTTGGCACCCTGGACGCACGGCGGGAAACCAAGCTGGAACAAATTCAAACCAGCCTGAACCTGTGAACGCCCAAATCCCATGCACACTTGACCGCCTGCAAAAGGCCGCCCGCCGGGTTCGAGACGCCCGGATGACGGAATCTTTCGGGAGAGTGGTGCAACTTATTGGGTTGGTGATTGAATCCGAGGGTCCGGCTGCAGCGATGGGCGAAGTTTGCCGGATTGAATCCAACCGTCATGACGGAGTGACGCTGGCTGAGGTGGTGGGATTTCGCAACGAGCATCTGCTTTTAATGCCACTGGGGGATCTGCACGGGATTCATCCGGGCAGCGTGGTGACCGCCACGGGTCATCCACTGAGAGTGGGGGTGGGTGACGCCTTGATGGGGCGGGTGCTGGATGGACTTGGCCAGCCAATGGATGGCCGGGGACCGACCTTCACAGACCATGAGGCGGGTTTGAACATGCCTCCACCTCATCCACTAAAAAGGCTGCGAATCCAACAAACCTTCCGCACTGGAATCAAAGCCCTGGACACCTTCACCCCCTGCGGACGGGGACAACGCATGGGCATCTTCGCGGGGAGCGGGGTTGGCAAGTCCACATTGCTGGGGATGATGGCGGCCAAATCCGAGGCGGACGTGAATGTGATTGCCCTGATTGGGGAACGGGGCCGGGAGGTGCGGGAGTTTCTGGACCACGATTTGGACGAGGAGGGACGGCGCAAATCCGTGGTGGTGGTGGCAACCTCCAATGAACCCGCGCTAAAGCGGGTCAAAGGCGCGTTCCTGGCCATGGCCATAGCGGAGCATTTTCGCGATACCGGGCGCAACGTACTTTTAATGATGGACTCCGTGACGCGGTTTGCGATGGCACAGAGGGAAATAGGGTTGGCAACAGGCGAACCCCCCACCACGCGTGGATATACCCCATCGGTTTTTTCCCTTCTGCCGCAGCTATTGGAGAGAGCCGGAGCCGGGGAAACGGGCACCATCACGGGACTATTCACCGTTCTGGTGGAGGCGGACGACATGAACGACCCCATAGCCGATGCGGTGCGGTCCATCCTGGACGGCCACATCATCATGAACCGGGAGCTGGCCACCCAGAACCATTACCCGGCAGTGGACGTGTTGGAAAGCGTCAGCCGGCTCAACCGGGACCTCCTGACTGCGGACCAGTTGAAACTGACTGGGAGCGCGCGGGAACACATGGCCGTTTACCGCCGGAACCAGGACCTGATCAACATTGGGGCCTATCCAACCGGGACCAATGCCGCCATAGACCAGGCGATTCATCTGCGCGAGCCATTGGTGCGGTTTTTGCGGCAAAAAGTGGATGAAGGCTTCTCGTTGTCCGAGAGCTGGTCGCTGCTGGCTGGAACTTTGAACACACCCATGCCCGTGCGAGGCAAAGCCACGCCATGAAATCCTACCGTTTTTCATTGGAATCCGTCCGGACACTGCGCCATCAGCGGGAGCAACAGGCCCGGCAGCGCTACGCGCGGTCGCTGGAAGCGATCCGCAAAGCGGAGGCGCGGACCCGCGCGGCGGCTTTGGAGTGGGAAAACGCATTGAAAAACCTGGAGCAATCCGCTGCAAATGGCGTGGCAGCGGGGCCCTATGCCCAGGCACGCACCGGATGCCTGGTCCTGGAGATCCGATGGCGCGACCAAATGGCCTCACTGATGGAATCGCGCAGGGTGGCAGGTTTGTTATTGCAGGAACTCACGCTTGCAACCCAGCAGCGCGAGAGCCTGGACCAATTGGAACGCCGGGCACGCAGGCAGCACGCGTTCATGGTCCGAAGAGAGGAACAAAACCAATTGGATGAACTAGCCACCCAACGCAATGCTGGCCAGCCCAGATTGACCGGCTGGCCGAGGAACCTTTCATCCCAACCCACGCCATCATGATGCGTTTTATTCAATCTCCTGGTTTTGCCGCCCTGCTCGGGGGCATCCTTTACCTGGCCACCACGGCCGCCATCCTGAATCCGTCTCATTTTGCCGGAATCAAGCCGCCTCCACCGGACTATTCGGCTGATGACGATCCTTCCTGGAAATTTCGAAACCCGGAGCTGGACCAATGGCTGAGCCAGATCAAAAGCCAGCGAGAACAACTGGACCTGCGCCAGCAACAATTGGATGAATGGCAGACGCGTTTGAACGAGCAAATGATGGAAATATCCGCCGCCACGCAGGCGGTAAGCCAATTACAAGCCACCTTCAACCAAAACGTGGTGCGCCTGAGCGCGGATGAAGCCGTCAACCTCAAACGCCAGACCAAGATGCTGTCAGACATGTCGCCGGAAGGCGCGGTCGCCATCCTGAGCCAGATGCAGGATGACGAGGTGGTGCGCCTGATCTTCACCATGAAGGATGACGTCGCCAGCCAGATTTTGGATGCGTGGAGCAAGCAGGGGCAAGCCCAGGCCAAACGGGTGGCGGACATTACTGAGCGCCTTCGCGTGGTCACTGCGGCTGCGGCGCCGAAACCCCAAACACCCTGACCCGGCCCACCAATGCCCACCCTTCCCCAACTCATTTCCAACGCCATGGCAATCGCAATGCCGGAGGCAGCCAGCCAAGCGAACGAATCGAATCCAAGCC
>DAIDJC010000014.1 GCA_027451565.1 Limisphaerales bacterium
CGCAGGCATGGTTACGGACGTCCAGGAATTGCTGCTTAATTTCGCCCGTTTTGAAGATCAAGGCACCTTGCCCAACACCATCCACGGCAATGATGTTTCCAACCGCGATACCAGCGACGCCCCGCTTTGGTTTGCGGTGGCCTGCGAGGAACTTGCCCAGTCCCTGGCCGCCCAATCCCCTGACCCGGCCATTGCGAAGGCGCGATTCAGGGTCTTTTTTGACACCCCGGTGAATTCCTCGGGACGCACCCTTCGGGATGTGATTTCAAGTATTGCCCGCCATTATCAAGAGGGCACACCGAACGGCATTCGAATGGATCCCGCATCAGGCTTAATCTGGAGCCCCAGTCATTTCACTTGGATGGACACGAACTATCCGGCTGGCACTCCCAGGGAAGGTTACCCTGTGGAAATCCAGGCGTTGTGGATCAGGTTATTGCGGTTGCTGGCCCGTTGCGATGTGGAGCGTGAACAAGGTGGCTGGAGGGATCTCGCCCGGCAAACTGCCGGGTCTTTGGATGAATTATACTGGCTGGAAAAATCTGGTTGGTACGCCGATGTGCTTCTCGCTGCTCCGGGGCAATCAGCCCGCCAAGGTCGGCCTGATGATGCCTTGCGCAGCAATGCGCTGCTGCCCATCAGCTTGGGCTTGGTTCGTGGTGCCAGGGCCAAACGCTGCGTTCAAGCGGCCGCCAAGCATCTTCTCATTCCCGGAGCCCTCAGGTCCCTGGCCCCATTGCCGGTCACCCTTCCGTTGCCCATTTGGAACAACCAACAGCTTTTAAACGATCCCACCCATCCTTACTGGCCCCGATATGAGGGGGATGAAGACACCCGCCGCAAGCCTGCCTATCATAATGGAACCGCTTGGACATGGACCTTTCCCGCCTTTTGCGAGGCGCTGGTTCTGGCTTGGGACGGTCATCCCTCCGCAGTGGCTGCCGCACGCAGTTACCTGTCGGGATCTGCCGTATTGCTCCAAACCGGATGCTTGGGGCAATTGCCGGAAATATTGGACGGTGACGCGCCGCATCAACAGCGGGGTTGCGATGCCCAAGCCTGGGGCGTGACGGAAGCTTTGCGCGTTTGGCATTGGTTGAAGAACCCCATGCCAGCATCCTGAATGTTTTGGGGATGTCCCGGGAAACAGTAATCGGATTGATTCAGGCTCACCCATGCGAGACTGAAGGCCAACCTTATTGGTGGTTCACCACCAACCGATAATACGTCTGGCTTTGATTCTGGAGCGCATTGACATCTGAAATGGTCAATGTGTTGGAGGTTGCCGTTGTGAGAACTCCCAAATTGCTCCAAACAGGGTTGGCCAGGTTGGTGGTTGATTGGACCTGATACAACAAACCCGGGCTGCTGGCCCAGGTCAGTTTCAAAGACCGGCCTTGAGGGGTCACGGATTCAAACCCGGCGTCCGGCACGGGAATGAGGGCGACGTCATCAAGCCCCCAGTACCCGTTGTCATTCTCTGCGGCCACTTGGAGTGGCGTGGACGCTTGTGAGGCAGTGACCAAAACTTGAATCAAATTCCAATTGAAGGAGGGTGGATTGACCAGGTTATAAACAGTGGCTCCATCCCAGTTCAATTCAAACTGGGCGGTGGGCAGATTGGTGGTGTCCATGATCCAAGCAGAGAGGAGGTAAAGCTGGCCTGGAGAAGTGGCTATATTCTGAGTAATTGTGGCAAGAAACCCGCTTTCGCCCAAGGCCGCACCATATTGACCCGAATGGGCAAAACCAGGATAGGAACTGGCCAAAAGCACACCGTTATAAGTGCCAGTGCTGGAGTTTGGATAAATCGGATCACCCACAAGATACCAGTCTGTAAAGTCACCGGTTTCAAAACCGCCATTGGCCACCAAGTTTTGCCCCACGGAAATGGAGACCGGGATGGGCATCGAGAAAGCATTATTCACATCCTTGACCACGAGGTTGCCCGCGTAAACGCCTGGGGCCAGAGTTTTGGCTGAGGCAGCCACCGATAGGTTTACGGTGGAATCACCGCCCGGCGACAACGCTCCGGCCAGGGACGAAACCGAAAGCCATTGGGATGTGTTCACCAGGGACCAATTTAATGAGGAGGCGCCAATATTGCTTAAAGTTAAAAAAATGGAGGACGGCACAAAAGGTCCGCCGTATGGTCCTGTGGCACTGAAAGAATTGGACTGGGAAAAAGGACCAGACAAGACGGCCTGCAGGGCTGGAAGAACCTGCAATGTCACCATCCGGCTTTGTGTGACGTGCGATGTGGCATTTGAAAACCACAAGGGCGCCGAATAGGTCCCCGCCAGAAGGTTGCTGGTCGTTGAATTCAGATTAAAAATGACATTGGCTCGCCCGGACGAAACGAGGGTGCCAGCCTGCGCGGAAGCCGTGAGCCATGCTGGAATCCCGGTGATTCTCCAGTTGAAAGTGGTTGGGCCGGCGTTGGAGATGGTTTCGGTGAAATAATTAATGGGAAAGGGACCGCCCACGGCTCCTGAAAGAGTGACAGGCCCTCCGGGAATGACTTCCATGTGGTCATCCAAACCTAAAAGGGCGTTGATCAAGTTGGTGCCGGCCGGGCTGCCCCAGCCGGAACACAAGTCAAACCCGGGAACAGCCGAATATTCGTTGGGGCTTTGTGACCACTCGTTATTGCCGTTGGTCACATCGTTAAAAAAGTTTGCAAAAGCGGGGGTCCCATACGAAGCCTCGGCTAATTTGTACAAGGCCGGGTTGATGAATCCCAGGGGCGGCATTCCCAAGCTGGAAGCTTTTTGATTGACCAAGGCTGCAAACCCGGCCCACAAGGGGGCGGCACAACTGGTGCCGGAAAACCCCGATGCCTCGCCATCCTGGTAATAGACCCAAATGTTGTCTCCCACGATGGCCACATCGGGAATGTTGCGAAAGGAGGAGGAACCGCCATTGCTGGCCATGCTGACCCCAGCCTGCCAGGATGGAATACCGTAGTAGCTGCTGGTGCCGCCTCCAGTCCCGGCGGAGCCATTGTTCCAGACCGTTTCTCCTGCAAAAGATCCATTGGCAGAAGTTGTCAGTGTAGTGGCGCCAACACTGGTCAAATAGGGAGAACTGGCCGGGGCATTCTGTAAATTGGGGTTATCCACACCGTTGGTGGAGCTATTGCCGAGCGTGTAGGCCAGGTTATCGCCCGAAGCATCAAAAAACGACTGCCCCTGCGCGGCCATTTCCTGGAGAATATTATCCGTGGAGGTGGAGGGTCCACCGGTCCAACCCCAGGACGAACTCAGTTGGGTGACTTGGTTGCTGGCTGCCATGCTGCCCAGAACGTCGTTGGGTATATTGCCTTCAAAAACCAAAATGGCAGACAAACCCGGCGCCATGGCCATGGCCATTTCGATATCGAGGGAAACCTCTGAGTTCCCGTAAGAGCTCCCGCTGAAACCCGGCACCCCATTTACCCCGTCCAAAAGGACGGGCTCCACGGGCACTGAACGAATGCCGGATGCTTCGGCATAGTAATTGACATCATAATCATAATACCCATCAAACTCCAACAAACCCACCATCTGGCCGGTTCCATCGAGGGTTGTGCCCGGCACATAGGCTTGGCGAAAATCATTTCCCCAATAACTGCCTTGGGGACCTGAAGCGCCCCGGGGCGATGTCATTGCGCGGGGTTTGAGGCTGGGAACCAATTGCGGTTTGGGCCTTTGGTAATTGCTCAAGCCACTGACATCCACCAGTGGAATCCTCGCATCCACCGTCGGCTCTCGGTCCGGCGCGAAAAAATCCCGTTTTTCCGTGGGATGATGATAAACATGCAGGGTGAGGTGAAAAGCCCGGTTGATGTTGGCGACAGACCCTTGCACATCCAGCAAAAGCCGGGTGCCGTACGTTTGAGTGACCTTCAAGCCGTTCGTCCGGGCAAAATCCTTCACCGCCTCATAATCTGCGGCAGTAGGCCCAAACTGGGCGGTGAACTCTGCCGGTGTCAGGAAATGATGGTAGTTGGGACTGGCTGGATCATAGACTTGGCTCAGAAAATTGCTTAAACCGACCGGATCCCGCAAAGCCACCCCCATGGCAAGGTCCAGGCGGTTGGACCCAGGCAAATCACCCTGGACCGGCAGGTTTCTGATCACATCCGGCACATGATGATACAGGGTTTTCAAACCTGCGCCCCATGCCGCGGGCCAGCCCATGCCCAGGCATAACAGGAAAAGAATGAACGCCTTTTGTCTTTGTATTTGCCTGAAAATCACGGGCATAAAAATGGATTGCATGCGCAAAAAGGCCGGTGGCCAGAAGCGCCATTGTTTGAACCTTACTAACACACAAACACGCTTTGTACCAATTAAATGTTGTTAAGAAAACGTGTCGTCCGTGAACCGGCCTGCAAATGCCAGGTGCGGCAGACCCACCCGACTGCGGCGACCGAAGGCACGTCGTTGGCTGCCCTTTCCATTTTGGGAATTGAAACCTGGTGAAAACCATTGCGGGGCGCCTGGAGCGGCACTAATTTTGCCGTGTGACAGTTTTTTTCACCATTCTCGGCAGCGGTTCTGCCGGCAATTGTTCCTATGTGGAATCGGGGGAAACCCGGTTGCTGGTGGATGCGGGGTTTTCCCCGCGTCAAATCCGGCAGCGACTGGCCGGCATAGGCCGCACGCCAGAACAGTTGACAGGTATTTTGCTGACCCACGAACATAGCGACCACATCGCGGGCCTTGTGGGGCTGGCTGGCAAGCTTCATATTCCGGTTTACTGCAACCGGGAGACCCAGGAAGCCACGGTTTGGGCCCTGGCCGCGAAAAAAAACCCAAAGCCCGCCACGGAGGGCAATCCGGCTGCCGAAAGCCGCGAAGCCTTGAAAAAGCAGGTGGATTGGAAATTGTTTCAAACGGGCGACAGAATTGGTTTTACAGGGTTGGAGGTGGAAACCTTTTCCATTCCTCACGATGCCCAGGACCCTGTGGGATTCCTGCTTCGCACCCCGGGCGGAAACATTGGATTTGCCACTGACTTGGGCCATACCACCAAATTGATCCTGGAACGAATTCGTCATGCCAATGTTTTGGTTTTGGAATCCAATCATGACATCAAGATGCTTCAGGCCTGCCCACGGCGATCATGGAGCTTGAAACAAAGGATTCTTGGGCGGCACGGGCATTTATCCAACCCTGCGGCGGCGGAAGCCGTGGCCCAAATCATGTCATCCGGAATGAAGCATCTGTACCTGGCCCATTTGAGCCGGGAATGCAACACTCCCAAGCTGGCGGAAAATGTGATGGCGGAACAATTGCACCAGATAGGAGCCACCCACGTGCGCCTTGAGGTGGCCCAACAGGATTGCCCATCCGCCACGCTCCGGCTTGAGTCGCAAGCCGGAGGGACTGAAAATGAATGAAGCTTGAAACCCTTCTCACCCCGGTTGAACTGGAAGGTTTGACGCCGGAAAAACTCGCAGGCACCGCCTGCGTGGTTTTTGATATTCTTCGCGCCACCAGCACTTTTGTGTCCGCGCTGAATGCGGGCGCGGCGGCCATTATTCCCGTGGGCGGGGTGGTGGAGGCTCTGGCCGAGAAATCCAGAAGGCCGGACTGCCTGCTGGCCGGTGAACGTGATGGCGTGCGCATCCACGCAGGCCTGACCGGCGGAGTGGAATTTGATCTTGGAAACTCGCCGCGCGAATTTCAAGACCGCCTCATTCGCCATCGCACCATCATCAGCACCACCACCAACGGCACGCGCGCTCTCCGGGCTTGCACGGGGGCTGGCGCCATAATGGCAGGATCGTTTCTAAACCTGGCTGCGACAGGGCGCCATATCCTGCAACAGGAATTCACCCGGGTTCTAATGATTTGCGCCGGAACCGGAAACAATGCGGCATTGGAAGACACACTGGCGGCAGGCGCTCTGGCCGATTGGTTGCATCGAAACATCAACAAGCCGGTGTCCTACTCCGATGCCACCCAGCTAAGCCTGCATGCCTACTTGCATGCCCTGCCTGCTTTCCCATCTGTTTTTGATGGAAGCCAGAACGCCCGAAAACTGCTTTCCCTGCCGGATTTGGCCGCAGACGTGGCTTTTTGTCGTCAACGAGATTGTTTCGATCTGGTTGCAGCGGCTGACGCGGAAGGCATCCTGAGGAGATTCCCGCCCGAGATTTGAAGTGCAGACAGATCCCGAAGCCTCAATCAATCAAGCCAAAGGGTGTCAACGAAGCAAGGTCTAAGCGCGGCTAAAACCATAACAGAGGGCAGCCCCGGAGGTCCCAGGATAAGACCCATGAGGGGCATTACGAGAGACCGGGGTCGGAGAACCTTGCTGATTTTTGCGGCCCGCGCGGGCTGCGGGCTTATGGATGGCCCGGTTTAGGGAAGGCCTATTTGGCGGCGAGCTTGGATTTGAGCGCCGATTTCTTGCGCTTCAAATAGGCTTTGCGACGTTGCTTGTGCTGGTCTTTGTTGTGCTGTTTTCCCATAAGTGTCTTTACTTTATTCGCTGGTTGCGATTTTGTGTGGGGGCACTATGAGTTTTTACGCGCGTCTATTCAATATTTATTTCATGTCATTTATGACGCTGACCCTGGCAACCCCCGGTTGCGCCAGTTGGCATCATAAACCCAAGCAGCCGGTTGGCGCGGTGCGAATCCATGTGGAAAGCCCGGCCACCATCGCCAGCCAGACCCACACGGTTTCCGTGTTGCGTGCGGACCCAGTGGTGGTTCGCATTGGCAATGACCCCATTCTCACCGAAACCGATTTGTTGCGGGCGCAGATTCTTCATAATCCCGGCGGTTTTTATGTGGAACTGGTCTTTGACGAGATCGGAAAACTGACCCTGGAACAATTCACCGGGGCCGAGGAGGGAAGGCACCTGGCCATTTTCGCCCAATGGGGGGATCATTTGAAAGACGGGCGCTGGATTGCCGCGCCGGTAATTGACGGACGAAATGCCTCGGGACGGCTGTCCTTTACGCCGGACATGAGCCGTGAAGAAGCGCAAGCCTGGGTGACCGGGCTTAATGCCACAGCCAAAAAACTCCAGACCGGCAAATGAAGCGCCCCGCTTTGCACGTACTCTGGATGGCGGTCTTGGGGGCCACTTGCAGCCTTCTACAAGGCCAGACCCCGTTTCAATTCCCAACCGCAAACCATGCCCTTTTTGATCCCGGGCAGGAACTCAGGTTTTTTGCCCCCACCACCCCCGGGCGCCCCTGGCAAAGCGGCGGTTTTGGCTGCGTGCGGGATAACAGCCAGAGAATGCACGAGGGATTGGACATCCTGCATCTCCAAACTGATCGTCGCGGCGAACCCACTGATCCTGTCATGGCCACAGCCGATGGCACGGTGGTCTATATCAGCACCCGCCCTGGTCTCTCCAATTATGGCAACTACATCGTGGTCCGGCACCTGGTGGAGGGATTGGAGATTTATTCCCTCTACGCACACCTCAGTGCGGTGCGTCCGGGGCTTTTCATTGGGGAAAAGGTCCGCTCAGGGGAAGTGATCGCCACCATGGGCCGCACCTCCAGCGTGGAATCCATTGGCAAATGGCGGGCCCATCTGCATTTTGAATTAAATGTTCTGGTAAACGATCGCTTTGCTGAATGGTTTCGCGCCAATTCCCCGGGCCAGCGCAATGATCATGGCGAATGGAATGGCCAGAATTTGAACGGCCTGGATCCCAGGGCCATCCTGCTCGGTGAAAAGGCACAGGGCCGGAATTTCAGCCTTTTGGAATTTTTAAGGAGCCAGACCGCCCTGTGCCGGGTGATGGTTCGCTCGGTTAATTTTCCCTACCTGCACCGCTACCCGCAACTGGTGCTGCCCAATCCGCTGGCCCAGCACGGGCCGGTGGCAGGCTATGAAATCGCCTTGAACTACAATGGCGTGGCCTTTGCCCTCATGCCCAGAACCGAGCCAGAAATCAAAAGCAGGGCCAAATTCCAACTCCTTTCAGTGAACGAAAGCGAGGAGCGCGCCAACCCGTGCCGGCACCTGGTCGTGCGGCGCGGCGGTCGCTGGCAACTGGGCAACGAAGGCTTGCGGGAACTGGAACTATTAACCTACTAAAAGCCGACCAAACCGCAGTGACCTCTCCCTTCCGGCCATCGCGTCCCTAGTCCTCCCTAGTCCTGGATCAAGCCCGGAAGTTCCAAAAATAAATTTTTGGAAGATCAGGTTTTCCGGGTTAGGTTGCTTGTGGAAACATGATGACATCCGCCAACATGATGACATCCGCCAAAAAGAAGGCAGGAACCTCGCACTACAGGGCGTTCACCTTGACCGAGCTTCTGGTGGTCGTGACTGTGATGGGTTTGCTGGCGGCCTTGTTGCTTCCTTCATTGGCAAAGGCCAAAAAAGAGGCCCAAAGCCTGGCTTGCCTTGCCAACCTCAAGCAATTGCAGCTCTGCTGCCATCTCTACAGCCAGGACAACAATGATGACTTGGTGCCTAATCAATCCGGAGGCTATGTATCCTCCATCCAAACCACCAACAAACCCCAATCCATTGCCAATCCGCAATCGTGGTGCCCAGGACTGGCTCCCCTTGACACCACCACGGCAAACGTGGCTGCTGGCTTGATTTTTTCCTACAACCGCACACCGCTTCTTTACCATTGTCCGGCAGATTTATCCACCGTCTCGGGAAACCCCACCCTGCCCCGCACACGGAGTTATTGCATGGACATCTGCCTGAACTGCAGCTCCGCCTTGAGGCCCTACCACAAATTATCCGAAATGCAGGAGCCTGGCCCGGCCGATACCTTTGTGTTGATTGACACCCAGGAACAGGACATTTTTGATGCCACCTTTGGAATCTTTTCACCGGAAAGTCATTGGGCAGGGTATTGGCTGGACTTGGCGGCCGACCGCCATAACCAGGGGGCAAACCTCTCTTTTGCCGATGGTCACGTGGAATTCTGGCGGTGGCGCGCACCCAAGATCTTCCGGGGAGTTTTCGCCCTGGCCCAATCTCCAGCCGATTTAACCGACCTGCAACGCCTGGAAGCCTGCGTCCGTCCGGATGGAAATTAGGACGGTTTAAGGTCCGGTCTGAAATTGACACCGACCGCTGCACAAACTGGTTTCAGATCCAAATCGGGGTCCACCGAGGCTCGATGGCTGGGCGGGCTCCTCATTTATCGGTAAAGAGTGAGCTCCAAAGGCCGAACCACAAAAGCCTGGCGATGCGGGGTTTTGCGCCCAAGACCGCTTGATGTGGCTCAATTCGCCATTTAACTATTTAACCGGAGTTTCCAAAATAAACTTCACATGCTCGAGTTAGCAAGATATGCTAAAGTTTCATAAACAGCTTTTCTCCATGTCAAACCAATTCAAAATTGGAGGGACTCGACAGTTTGTTTTCGGCCACCAAGCGAAAGGCGCGAGGGTATCGCTCCATCGAGTATGAAACCGCGATGCTCTACTTTGTTCCTGGCAAGTTAGAGGTTCCACACCACGCCTGATTCCCCATTACAAACGTCGAATAAGCAAATTTAAAAAAATGAAGCAATTGAAAAACTGGAAACAAACATTGCAAACGGCACTTCTGGCCATGGCCCTTGGATTGCCCTGCGCGGCGCTGGCACAAGCCTCCGCGCCCTCCAACCTGACGGCTATTTCGGGCGCGACGCAATCTCTCCTGTCATGGCCGGCGAGCACGGGCGCAGCCAGCTACAATGTGGAGCGCGGCACCAACAGCGGCGGGCCGTATGCTTTCCTCGTCAATGTCAGCAGCACCAGCTATACCGACAGCGGCGTGACCACTGGCGTGGAGTATTACTATGTGGTGGCAGCCGTAAGCAACGGCGTGGCGGGTCCAAATTCGCCGGAGGCGGCGGCCATTCCACTGGCAAACAACGGTTATTACACGTTCATCAATCGCGCCAGCGGGCTGGCATTAGGCCAGACCAACAGCGTTGCAGTGCAGCAATATGATGCCGGTGCCAACCAGCTTTGGAAATTGGTATCAGTGGGAAACGGGTATTTTGCCATCTTGAATGACGGCTTCGGCGGACTGACCTTGACCGGGCCGACGCCTTCAGCGCAATTGACCACAAGCAGCGCCATTGTGGACGCCGCCCAGGAATGGTATTTTCAAGTCACCAACGGCTCCTATTTTGTCATTTACAACCTCGGAACCGGCCAGGTGATGGATGATCTTAACGCCAGCCGGACCATCGGCGATCCCATCGGGCAGTGGAACTACGATGGCGCGCTGGATGAGGATTGGACGGTGGGCGAACCCATGCCGCCGCTGATTCAGGCGGCGGCGGTGACGAATGACGACCAACTGCCGCAGGCCTATGTCAGCGCGCAGGTCAATCCAAACGGTTCACCGACGACGGTAATCATCCAGTATGGCACGAACACGGCGTATGGGCTGGCGGTGACGAACGTCCTGTCCCCGAGCGGCGGCTACCAGGCGGTGAACGCCACCTTAAATTCCTACGAGGACCGCACAGCCACGTTGCATGTGCTGATCACCGCGAGCAACTCGGTGGGCACCGCCACCAGTGGCGATCTCACCTGCAGTTCCCTGTTGTTTGAGAAAAAATTCAGCTCGGATTTTTACCAATATGCCACCAATTACCTTAATCCCGTGACCGGGGCGGCGGCATGGGCGGATCTTAACAATGACGGCTGGCTGGATCTGGTGTGCGCGGGGCAGACTTCTCGCATCAAAGGTCAGGGGTATCTCTATTACAATCCGGGCACAAATCAAATACAGCAATGGCTTGAGAACGTTACTACTCCGGAAGGAAGTCACCCGGCTTTGTCAGTGGGAGATTTTGACAATGATAATCGCCCGGACATCTTTTACGCGTGCAGCCAGTTCTCCGCGGGGTTGGACGGATCTGAAATACCCGATTTCGCTGGAACCCCGGGTCCAGTTACGGGTGTCATGTTTGGCGTGGACACAAACTATATTGGAAGCGACAGAACTGAGTCATTTTTAGACACAAGTTATATACCCTATCTGTATGTGCAGGATGCCAATGTGGCCGTGGGAGACTTTGACCACACCGGGCGGCAGGATGCTCTAGTGTCGGGAAATTTTTATGTCACAAATAACAATGATTACGGCGGCCTCAGCGGTCCATACACCTTGCTTTGCCAGAACAACTTGCCCGCAGGACGTTACATCACCACCAACATACCATACACCACCTTCGGCAATGAGGGGATGCTGCCCGTTAATTCGAGCCTTCCTCCAGTGGCCCAGACTGCGAGCCCTGATCTTTTTAGCAGCGGCCAGACACTGCTCGTGGCCGGCGATTTTGACAACGACGGTTTTCTGGACCTTTTCGCCCTCAATTTCCCGATTGATTCCACGCTGACGTCTTACGCCGGTTTCTTTCACGGTGACGGCAACAAGAATTTCACCCCCACCACCAACCGCTTTCAGATATATACCAACACCAGCGGCCCCGGCTTTTCCGATACTGAAAGCGCCTCCTGCGTGCTGGCGGATTTAAACGGGGATGGCTATCTCGACATGGTGTTGAGCTATGTTAATCAGGCAACTTATGGCGTAGGCCCATCCATCACCAGCATTTGGCTCAATGATGGCCATGGCAACCTTACCAACAGTGGCATTGTGCTGCCGCAACTCGACCTGGCCAACGTCGCCGTGGGCGACATCTTCAATCATGGCCGCAACGACATCCTCATGGTGGGCGGCCTCGATTTATCCGTTGCAACCGGCTCGAACGTCATACAGACAGTGGTGCTGCGCAATGACGGCAACGGCGTCTTTACGCCCATCGTGCTGGGCAACTTCGGCAGCATTGGCGAGACAGGCCATGGCCTGCAACTGGCCGATTACGACAACGACGGACGGCTGGACTTTGCGATGACCGGCGACACCTTGCCCGCGGGTAATGGTGAGTATTCCCAATTTGTGCCCGGCACGTATATTTTCCGCAATGAGATGAACATTCCCTCGAATGCGCCGCCTGCGGCGCCGCCCGGCCCAGGCACCACGGTGGGCGACGGCACGGTAAGGTTTCATTGGGGCAACGCCACGGATGACATCACGCCGGCGAACCTGCTGACCTATAACCTGCGGGTGGGAACCAATTCGCTGGACACATCGGTGGTCAGTCCCATCGCCAACGTGATCACGGGCTGGCGCAAGCTTGCGGCGCCCGGTAATTGCGGCCATGTCACAAACATCCTCTATCGTTTTCCGCCGGGAACATATTATTGGAGCGTGCAGGCGGTGGACGGTGGTTTCAAAGGCGGGGCGTGGGCGCCGGAACAAACCTTTACCATCACCAACCCCGAGCCGGTCGTGCTGGGGTTCAATCAAAACGCCAAACTGCCCGGCTACCAGCCCTATCCGTATCCTGCCGAGCTTTCAGCTATTCAGTATCAAATGGCATTGATGAATGTCTCAAGCAATATTTTTAACGTCACCAGCAACACATGGAACTTGAGCTGGCCCGCGCGATTTAAGAACTTTACGCTGGAGCAGGCCACCAATCTGGCAGGTCCCTGGACCACCAACACCATTCCGGTGGGCACGCTGAATGATGAATGGAGTGTCCTGGTGACCAACAGCGGCAGTTCCATGTATTTCCGGCTGGTCAAATAGGCAACTATCATGCGTGAGATGCAATGGCTTGGGACCTGTTTGATATGAAAGAAATTCCACGCGTAACAAGATGTCCGTTTTATTGATGCCGAGAACACGGCGGTTCCGGGATAAAATCTGCCAGCGGGCCTTGCCCCTCAACATTTGCAGCATCCACTTTTAAACATCTGTTTCATTGCTCAACGATGCCGCAAAGGGCGCTTCAAAGATAAGATGCTTATAAACATTTAACCCGGCGAACCGCGCGATTTCAGTTTGTTCGAGCATTTCCATCAAAAATGTTGCGCTGTGCGTGGTGTGAATGGAGCGACGGTCTTTTTGGCCTTGGGCTTCGTTTCGGCTCAGCTCCAGGGTTTGGCAAACTTGCCCCTTCGCCTAAGCCTCACCCAAGTCCAAAAATCCTCGTCGCCCAACGCCACATCTTTCCTGTCAATGCTCTAAACCGCACCAACTCCGCCGAATCGGGGGCAAGCTGGGCTTTGCGGCGGAGGCGATGCTTTCCTTCCGCCGCAAGCTTGCGCCTTTCCCGCTAAGGGATCAAGGCTTCCAGATCATGTCCGCAACGGTTTTGCCCGCGGGAATGAAGGGGATGACGTGCGTGCTGTAAGGGGTGACCACGTCCAGGACGTATGGTTCATCCGCAGCCAGCAGGCGCTGCAGGGCCGCTCTCAGGTCCTTTTTGAACATGACCCGCTCGCACTTCACCCCAAAGGAATTGCAGACCCTGACGTAATCAGGATAAATCTCCGGACGGCAGGTGGGGTCCCCCAAGTAGGTGTGGCCGCGGTTGCCGGCATAAAAATTATCCTCCCATTGAACCACCATGCCGAGGTGCTGGTTGTTGAGGATGATGGCCTTGGCCGCGATTTTTTCAACATGAGCGGTGGCCAGCTCCTGAATGTTCATCAAAAATGAACCGTCCCCGTCAATATCAATCACTTGCTTGTCCGGTAAAGCCACCTTCACTCCCAGGGCGGCGGGATAACCGTACCCCATGGAACCAAGGCCTGCGCTGGTGATGAACTGGCGCGGGTATTTGTATTTGTACCATTGGCCTGCCCACATTTGATGCTGACCCACACCCGTGGTGATGTAAGCCTCTCCCTTGGTCAAATCATAAAGCTCCTCAATGACCATTTGCTGGAGGATCACCTGCTCCTCCCTGCCCTGCATGTGATCCACCATGTGGTCACTGTTGGCTATTTCAGGCGTGATTCTGTAGGCAAATGGCGCTTTTTTCTTCCATTCGTCTATCTGCGCCAGCCACGAGACATGCTTGCGCTGGATGGGCCGCTTGGAAACCAAGGCATTGAGCCTCTGGAGGGCGTCCTTGATGTCCCCCACCACCGGCAGGTGGGCTTTTCGGTTTTTGTTCAGTTCGGAGGCGTCAATGTCTATGTGGACAATGGTGCCATGCTTGCAAAATTCCTCGAATTTGCCCGTCACACGGTCATCAAATCGCACCCCAAAGGCCAGCAGCAAATCAGCGCCATCCTTGATTTTCACCATGGGATCGTTCGGGTTTTTGCGGTATTCATATTCCCCGTTCACGGCCCAATTGGCAAAGGCGGCACCGTGCATTCCCAGCCACCGAAGGGAAAGCGGATGCGTTTCCGGGAAGGCGCCAATCCCCATCAGGGTGGTGGTCACCGGAATGTTCGTGGCTTCTGCAAATGC
Organism: Limisphaerales bacterium; assembly: GCA_027451565.1. Classification (GTDB taxonomy): domain Bacteria; phylum Verrucomicrobiota; class Verrucomicrobiia; order Limisphaerales; family UBA11358; genus UBA11358. Next base: position 14,265 of record DAIDJC010000014.1, read on the forward strand.
CTTCAACTCAGCCGCCGCCCCGCTGGTAATGATGCCGCCCCCGCAATACAGGACAGGACGCTCGGCTTTTTCAATCAAACCGATGATTTCATTCAATGCCAGGTCATCCGCCTTCAAATAAGGCTGGGTATAACCGCGAAGACCACGCTTGATTTCCTCCTCGGTGGGCCAGACGGGCTGGGCTTTCTGTTGCTGTATGTTTTTGGGGAAATCAATGACCACCGGCCCGGGACGGCCAGACTGCGCTATGTAGAACGCCTCCTTCACGATGCGCGGAATGTCGTTGATATCGGTCACCAGATAGCTGTGCTTCACTATGGGCAAGGTCACCCCGATCATGTCTGTTTCCTGAAAAGCACCGCGTCCGATCATGTTTTGGCTCACCTGGCCGGTGATGGCGATGAGCGGGCAGGAATCCATGTAGGCATCGGCAATGGCAGTCACCAGGTTGGTGGCCCCGGGTCCGCTGGTTCCCATGCAGACGCCAGCCCTGCCGGTGGCCCGGGCGTATCCTTCCGCCGCAAAACTGCCCCCCTGCTCGTGCCTGGGCAAAATGGTGCGAATCTTGGAACGGGTCAATGCCTGGTGAATCTCCATGCTCGCCCCGCCCGGATAGGCAAAAATAACCTCCACACCCTCGCGTTCAAGGGCTTCCACAAAAATCTCGCGCCCATATCGGGCCGATCCGATTTCTGCGCGAGGCTGGGTTTTGATTTTTGATTTCTTTATTTGGGATGTTTTGCTCATGTTATTTTCCTGGCTTTGGCTGGAACCGGCAAAGGGTAACAAAAAACCCACAGCCGTTGCCAGCCGTGGGTTGTTTAAATTGACAAATTCAACACCCGACAGCGGCACCGCTGGGGACTACTACTACCGTCAGGTTGTTCAGATTAATCTGCATTGCAATCTCGATTTGTAGGCCAAATCTACCATCCAGACAGATTCGAGTCAAGCCTCAAACCTGAATGAAAAACGGGACCTTCGGAAATCCAAGAGCCGCGCATCTCACTCTCCTAAACCCTCCCAACCGCCGCCTCGATACTCAATAATTCAGGATCCATTTTGAAGCGGAAACCCATTGCGTTTTGAGGATTGGAATATTCAACCAAACTGGTGTGATGCCGCGTCCTTTCGAATGCCGTATCGCAAAACATTGCGGTCACGTGATGATATTCTTGCATTTGATCTTTTTATATGCGGATTGGAGCATTGCTTGCCTGCGCACCCGGGCTGCTATCGGCACAGTTGTCCACAGCAGGCTGGGGCTTATCTCTCCAATTTGCCAAGAGAATCCCTCGCCCTATTCAGAACGCTTTCAGCCAGAACTTAAAAATGATTGACTAATTTAAAACAGTAGGGATATTCATAAAAAAGGATTTTTTCCTAATTGCACATGAATCCAGCTCGATTAAGCCAGTGCCTCATTCCGATGGCTCATGATGGCAAAAGCGTCCAAGCTGAAATCCAGTGGAAAATGTGTGGACACTTCCAACGGGGTTGCTGCGGCATTTTGACTGATGCCCATTCCTTTTTGGTGGATTTGCTTCAATTTTAAATTCATTGCTCGACTCAAAACCATGAAAACAAACTGTGGGTACCTAAAAAATACGGGGGCATTGGCGCTGCTGATCTTGCTTTTTTGCGCCAGGCCGGCGAGTGCACAACCGGCGGTCACCGTGGAAACCAACCAGATTTATGGGCAGGCCGTAAATTACACCGGGTCGAACGTGGATCTGGAATTGGATGCCTATTACGTGCCAGGCGGGCAGACAAACCGTCCGGTGATGATTCTGACCCATGGGGGCGGGTTTGGTGCCGGTGACAAGGGATATACCACGGCACAGGGCAATTTTTATCCTGACATGGCCACAGCCTTTGCCACCAATGGTTATGCCGCTTTTTCCCTGAATTACCGCTTATGGCCCGGCTGCCCGGGGGGATGCACAGATGAAATTGCCATGGCGGAGGAAGACGTGATGACAGCGCTAAACTGGATTCAGACAAACAGCGTTCATTATGGAATTGACACCAATCGCATTGTAATTGGCGGCGATTCAGCCGGTGGCGGGCTGGCGGTCAATGTGTCCTATCTGAATCTTCGTTCGTTTTTAGCCTGCATCTCATTGTGGGGGGGCGTGCCGCCCTATGGAACGGTTGTGCACCCGGTGAATTTGTCTGCCGTCACCCCTGAAACCCCGCCCACCTGCATCATCCATGGCACTGCCGACACTATTGTGCCCTACGACATCAGCGTGAATCTGTCCTCAAACCTGACGGCAGCGGGGGTTTATAATGAATTGCATCCCCTGCCGGGAGACAATCATTACCCCGTCATGGTCAACGGAATTTATCAGACAAACCTGGTGAGGTTGATCATCCAGACCATGGTGACATTTGCCGGCTTGGAGGTTGGCGGCAAGGCGACCACGGCGCCAGTTCATTTGGGTGGAAAATATCTGCATGCCGCCAACGGGCATTTTATTTTTGATTTGAACGGCCCCACAAATTTCACCGTGGCAGTGGAACAATCCAACGACCACATGAATTCCTGGCAACCGGTTGAAACCGACCAACTCCTCAACGGCGCAGTACTGGTCACAAATAACGCCACAAACATCACCCAGGTTTTCCGCGCGCGTGTTATTTCACAATAAACTTGGAATTTGGATTCAATTTTAAATTTCAGGACAAATCATCCGCCACATTTGGGCCTTGATCAGGATTCAGTTTGTGAGATTTGGCAACTCGATTCAAAAATCGGTTTGCGCGAATAGCAAAGGCGCAACCATGCTGCCTCGACCGCTCCTTACAGTCCAACCGCTGGATTGAGTTGAAATGAGTTGGAGGTTTTCCATTCCTGCCAGTCATTGGAAATGGTTTCAACAGAATCGGTTGAAACATTTGGAGTGGTCGGCCAAAAAGTTGGATCGTACCACGCCCAGCCATTGGGATTCAAACCAGCGGCTGCCTTGTAAGCCCACATGGTCCACATAAATCCAGCTTTGTTGTAATCATTGATTGAATAATCGTAACAACCAGCGCCATTCCCCATATCGTTCCACTCTCCAATATACCCTGGAATGTTCCACGAAAGATGATTGTCAAAATCAAGCACCTGGTTGTCAGAACCGGTTTCCACCTGATTAGTGGTGCCACCAAATTGGTATTCGTGCATGGAATAAACAATATTTGTCCAGCCATAAACTGAAGGCGATGGCAACATGTTCCAATTCCAACTTCCGAAGGCCCCCTCCATGATCACAATGTGGTTGGTGTCCGCAGACCGCACCGTGTGGTAGAGGCTGTCATAGGAGGACCAAACAGCCTGTGTTCCAGGAGCATTATCCGGTTCATTGATTAAATCATAGGCGGCGACAACGGAGTTGGTTTGAAAGTGTGAGGCAATGGCTTGCCACATGAATTCGGTCTGGGCCTGCTCGACAGCATTGGTCCAATAAGAATTATCATTTTCCCTGCCGGTGTCATCAGAAACACTTTGCCCCCCCACCACGCCATGCATGTCTATGATTACATAGATGCCTCTCTCGGCACAGTTTGCCATCAGCCAGTCCAATTCCGCAAAGGCATCCAAACGCCAACCGCTGCTGGCCGTGTTCGTGATCGAGTAGAAATTGCCCCACCACACCGGGACACGCACCAGGTTGAAACCGCCGTTGGTAATATTATCCAAGTCATTTGTGGTGATCCAACAAGTTTGATATTGCCGTATCAAGGCCTGTTCGGTTGGAACGCCAAAGCGACTGTCCAGCTTTCCGATTATGGAGTAGGTGTCCGGCAGACCTCCACTGTCGGCAGGACACATCCATGGTTCCATAACCAGCCACCCCCCCAAATTCAAGCCGTGCAACTTCACTGGAACCCCCTCGGCAGACACAATATTTGTGCCGCTGGCGCGCAAAAATGGCAAAGCTGGATGAACCTCAATCATCTGAATTTGATAAAAGCGACCATTTAGACTGATTGGATCAGTTACGACCAGCGTTGAATTGTTTCCCGGAAGGGGTTTCCCCAATGGAACCCAGGCTGTGTCGGTCAAATTGCTTTTGAACTTAACCTGATAGGAGTATCCGGCAAAACCGGCAAAGGAGATGACGACATTTGTGCCGGAACAAATCACGGTCGTCTGAAGGGATGAGGGTTGAATCTGAAAACCATTAATGTCGCCTTCTTCGGTCCCATTTCCGGTGTACGAGATGGCAAGATGCCCGGAGCCATCAGAAAAAACTGCTGGAAATTCTGAATAATCCACCCCGGATTCCAAAACGCTGTTTGTGCCATTCCAAGTGCTTCCATGGGTGATACTGTTGACGGAAAAATAGGTGGTACGACTCGTGGCGCTTGAATTGGCCGCATTATAGACCGCCAAATGGTAAAGTGAGTTTGGTTTTAAGCCATAAAGATTGAGCGATTGCGGAACGCCATTGTTATAGAGATAAGTTTGCATGAGCGCGTTCCACGGTGTTGCAGCAAAAGGAGTGGTGCCGCCAAAATTGTACACATTATACCCCCCGCCAGAAGTGAAACCTAGGGTGACTGGCGACATTGCACCATTGGCAAAGGCAAGAGGGATGCCGCTTCCTGTGCTTCCACTGATGCCATTCCAAACGTCCCGCGAGCCTCCCAACACTGCAGACCCTGACATTGTTGGGCCCGGACTGGGTCCGCCCTGGCCCGCATCACTGTTTTGAGTAAAATTAACATTGATAAGCTGTGCCTGGATGAAATTCAGGTTTAAAAACAAACCCAAGCCCACCAGCCCAAAAAGGGTCCGAAAAAGCATCCATCCAGGTCCGCATATCAACCGCGCTTGAAGGAAGGGATTTCCACGGGTGCCAGTCTGGTCCTCATTGGCTGCGGAGGAGGAAAAAATGTGAAAAAGTGGAACCCCAACGGGACATTTTTGCGACAGTTTCATGATTGATTGCAGGGCGGGAGGCTGAAGAAAAGGCTAAGCTGGGAACTGCTCTGGAAGCCAACCCCTCTGCACACAATGCCGGAAATTCCACTCCGAATCGGACTCCGTTTTGTAGCTCCAAAAAAACCAGCCCCTTGAATTTTCAAAACTGAGCAACTGGGCGTCCGCAAAAGCGCCATGCAAAAGGTCGCCTTGAAACAAGGAAAGATTTTTAGCCGAACTTTCAGGCAGTCCCAGCGACCATTCACCAACGAGGGTCGGCAATTCCTCCGCTTGCATTTCTTCAAGCGTGAATTTTCTATTCAAGGCGAAAGCAATTTGCTCCTGGGCGGTTCGCCTGGCATCATCCTTGGTGAATAGCTGATACAAGTGCGTGTCCATGATGACGTTTGAAAAGTCGGGGGCCTTCATGAAATTTTTCCAATTCATGGCGCGAAATGAATCATGAAACACCACGGCGACCTGTTCTCCGGCATGCTTTCGGATTTGGGAATAAGCCTCAATGTAAAATTCCTTGAGGGTTTGTATGGGAATCTGGGTGCTGGGTTCATTGAGCAACTCAATCCCAAACAAGGCTGGATGACTTCCGAATTTCTGCGCGAAGCCCGCCAGAACACGGACTGTTTCCCGAATGTTATCAGGGTTTTTATCCCAGCCGATCCCTCCGCTTCGCCCGCTATGGTCCCATCCGTTCTGGCTTCCCGGGGCCCCATGTAAATCAAGAAGGACCTTCAGGCCATTCTGGCTGGCCTGTTCGAAGGCAAAATCCAAAAAGTCCTCCGCTGTCACATACGGTTTTGGCCCTTCAAGAGTCCAATATCCCACGGGCAGGCGAATGGCATTTAACCCGCAGTTTTTGATCCATTTAAAATCCTCGGCAGTGATAAATTTTTCCCTATGTTGATTGAGTCGGGATTCCGCCTTGGAACCCAATGCCAAGGACAGGCCGTATTCATCAGACGCATCACAACCCCGGTAAACGCTTGGAACCATCCACTTCTCGAGCACGAGCCAGCCGCCAAAGTTTACCCCGCGCAGTATAAACGGCTTGGCTTGCGGCACCCCGTCCGGAGTTGCGGAATATCTGTTGGCGCGGCTTTCGTTGCCAAATGCCTTGCCGTTTTTATTCAATGCGGCCAAGGCCAGCGCCCCCACCACGGATTGCTTGATAAAATCCCTGCGTTTCATATTCACAATCCAGCCTTATAAATCCACATTGTCAGTTTGTAGGAGCGGTTGTCACCGAGTTCAGCCAGCCCAGATCGGACGAATTGGGGCTCGCAGGCCAATTGTCCGTATTTCCTCCGGAAGACGAAGGCGCCTCCCCGATCATGGATCCGTCAGTCCATTGCTTTGCCTCCGAATGGCCATCGGCATAGGACATTTCGCTGGAATGTCCGTGCAGCACCGCGGGGCTGTTGACCCATTTGCTGGTTTCGGAGGGGTTCACCGCAAAGAATCCGTCATCTATACTGTACGGACTTTCCTCAATAAATACAAAAATCTGGCTCGGGCCGGGGTTGGCCATGTTGGGGAGTTTTGTGTAAATGTAATAACCACTGGTAGGTCCGCCATTCCACGGGACAGACGCATAACCGGGTTTGTCCATTGGCTGCACAAAGTCATTCATGGAATAGGTTCTCAACGCCTGGGCCGTGAATACTCCGCCCCCCCTGGGAACAACACTGCGGTCCGCTGGACAACGGTAAACGTTGATATTATTCACATAGGGGTATAAAAGGCCAGCCTGAATCCATAAACTATAAATGCTGCCACCCGGATAGTTTCCCGGAGTGACATCCTGGGCGGACTGAATGTTTCCAGGGCACCAATCGGCATTTGCTCCGCCAGGTTGAAGCTGGGGCTGGAGCAAGGGGTTTCCATTATAGTTAACCCCGGAGGAACCGTTCACTCCGCGATTCGGCACAAGATTGTCGTTGTTATCATTGGCGTAAATGACCCATGACAGGCTTAATTGACGCTGATTGGACAAGCATTGGGTTGCCTGGGCCTTCTGTTTGGCCTTTGCCAGGGCCGGAAGCAACATTGCTGCCAGGATGGCAATAATGGCAATCACAACCAACAGTTCGATCAAGGTGAAACCTTGCACCCTTGAATCATTCGGAAAATATTGGCCGGGGATTCGGGAGGCAGTGCGACGCATAATTAATCCGGGGGTCTTCATTGGCAGAGATTCGGCCTTTGCGGTCCCCACGGCCCGGCTTTGAAGCCGGGCTGTGGGGAGCCGGTCTATCATCTTGCTTGCACCCGGTAAAAGCGGGCCGTTGCCGTTGCCGGACTATCGCTTACAGATTTGGTTGTGCCATCCCCTGAAATCCCGCCACCCAGGTTTTGCCAGCTTGGAGGATTCAGGCCGTCGGTGTACTGAACCGTATAAGTGAGTCCTGTTTGGGTGGGGAATTTAACCGTCACGAAACCCGCGCTGTAAGCGGCGCCAATTGAGAATGTAGGGGCTGTCTGAACGGGTACAAACATGAAGAAATGCGCATTGAAGCTCCCAAAAGGAGAACCGGAAGGGGCAGTCACCTTCAAGGTTTCCTGGCCTCCCAGGGTAACCACCGCCGGTTGACCACCGCCACCTGTCAAAGGCACCCAATGCCAGGACTGAAAACCATTTGCCGCAGGGTCTGAAAAAGACCCGAGCAATTGGGCGGTTTGGTTTGCGGTTCCCTGCCCTGATGTCACAAGACTCATGACCCCGTTGGTATAGGCAGCGCCGCTGGCAAGGCGCGCATACACGAGATAGGAGTTGGTTGGAAAAGTGCGGGTGTAATTGAGCCATGTCGCGGGAGGCCACCATGCCACATCAAAATCCGTATTGGTCGTCTGTAATGGCTCGTTGGGCACATATTCAAACGGAGGCAGGGTCCCCGGCCCTAAATTTATAAACTTATCCCGAAGGAAGTCCGAAGTCACTTCCGAACCGACTGCGGTCTGGACTACGGAAACAGTCCCTGGCGTATTTCCATCCAGCCGATAGATATAGGTCTCGGTGGTGGTCACATTGGTGATGGTATAATCCACGCCATACATGGCTGAGTTGGCCGGATTACCCCCGGGATAGTAATAATAGCTGTTTGTAGCCACGTAGTTGGTGGCCGTTGACAAGGGGGAATCAATCCATTGCCCGCCGTTAAAATCAAAGTCACCAGCCTCCACCATGAGGTTGTTTTGACTGAAGGTATCGAAAGTTTCCGCGTAGGAATTGGTGTGCCCGGCCGCATCAGCGGCGGTGATGGCGATTTTATAAAGTCCCTGTTGCGGCAAAGGAATGCTCACCAACCAGTTTGTGGATGAGCCTGCAAAAGCGAGCTGGGATGATACATTGATTCCGTTGAGGAGCACCTGAATGGCATTTTGGCTGATAGTGCTTGTGGAGGATGTCACCGTAAATGAAACAGAATTGGTGGCCTCGAAGGGATGCAAGCCATCTGGATAGATATTGGCTATGGCAGGAGGCGTGTTGCTTCCGGGTGCCAGCATAAAAAAGTTCATGTTAACGCCTCCCCCCAATGGACCGGAAGTGATCCGAAAGGTGGTCTGCCCGTTTAAACGAACAGCCACCTTGTTTCCCCAAGCATCGGTCAAGGGTACAAAATTAAACGTGTTCCAGCCTTGGGCGGAAAACTGAAAGATGCCCAGTTGCTGAAGGTTCTGGCTGGTGGTGCCCTGCCCGGAAACAACCTGGGCCAACCCGCAGTTGGCCAACCCTCCGTTGCCATTGGCGAGGCGGGCATAAATATTGTAAAGCCCAGGCGGATAGGTCCTGGTATAGTTCACCCAGTTGCCAGGGTTAAAATACCCCACCATGTAGTCGGGAACGCCCGCAGTCGCAAACTGCGGACGTTCCGTATCCCCAGCCAAAGATGTGGATACTTCGTCCAGACTCCTCCAAAGATGAGGCTGTGAGGCGCTGTAGTTGGGCGAGTATTCGTCAATGTTGGATGTTCCCACCGTATTGAAGTAACTGGAGGGGCTGTTGCTCGATATTATGGGGTTATCAATGAATTGTCCTCCTCCAAAATCAAAATCCTCAGCTTCCCACGTAAAATAATTGGGGTCAAAGGTGTCAAATTGCACCGGCGCGGTCACTCCAATGCCCTGCTGGTTTGTCACGGTGATCAGGCCGGAATAAATTTGGTCAGGCAACAGGTTTGTGTAGGTCACGCCTACGCTACTTGTGCCGATCCCGGCAAGCTGCAAATTGGCCGAAATATTTGTTCCATTCAATATCACTTGGATGCCGGCGGCATCCACTGGCGATGCCGGCGAATTAATGCTGAAAGTCAGGGTGTTGGTTGTGTTAAAAAGCTTCGTGTTGTCATTGGGGCTGATGTTATTAATCGCCAATTCAGGGATCACAGTCAGGTGGTTGAATCCCACGTCACTTGCGTTGCCTCCCGCATGATTGAAAACATCTATTCCTGTCAGGGGCCCCTTAAAAGTCCCATTCCAAGTGTCCGATCCCGCTGTGGCTGTGTAGGTGTTTGGACCCGTGATGGTGAAAGCCACGTGGAATGCGCTCTGGTATTGGTAACCCATGGGCCCGGCATCTCCGCTTGTGGTGGCTGCATCGTTGTACAAATAGTAACCAGGTCCACCACCGTAAATGAAAAATGTCACGGCGGCGTTCGTGCCATTTAAAAGGCTTATGCCCACGGTCCCCGGCTGGCGCCCTCCCGAAGCGGGGTCCGTGGCCCGCATCACGAAATCCAATGCCACCGTTTGTGCCGTGGTCAAAGGACCCCCGGCAAACACATTGACCGCATCCACACTGCCACCTAAACCAACTCCATCATTCTGGTAGCTGTACTCCTGCCATGAACCCACTGCCCCGCCGTCAATCCCTCCGCCTCCATCAGGATTCCCAAAATAGACCCCTGAACCATCCGCACCATTGTCACCCAATCCATTGGTTCCACCGGGAATGGCTGTCACGGTCCAAACATTCACCAGATTGCCGCTTTGGTCCACGCCATCCGGCGCGCTTCCGGGGGAGTTTGTTGCGGCATAAGAAAAAATTCCTGCGCCGTTAGCCCCGCGGGAGACGCTGATCATCCACAGTAGAATTAATGCTATTCGTTTCATAAGGTTTTGGTCTGTTGGTTGAATGGACACATTGCCCCTCATGGGGCCGTTATGTGCTTGATGGAATCCTCTCATATTCGATGCCTCCCACACACCCCTCTTTAGGGTGGGTTTGTGCTCATCAGGCTTTTCTTTCTTGAATTCAGCCCCATTCATGCCAAGGTTTTTCCGCCACCCGTGAATACCTTTCTGAAGCTATTGACCTGTTTTGCCATGGGCCTGACAGGGGCCGCGTGGGGGAGCCCGCCCCAGTCTGCTGCCCGTGTTTTGACCAATGCCTCCGCAGTCCTTGCCTTGTCCGGCGAACAAGCCTCACTTGGAATCAAAGTGGATATTCAAGGCATCGTCACTGCGGCTGAACCCGATTGGGGCGGCCGGTTTTTCATTCAGGATTCCAGCGGCGGCGTCTTTGTGGAAAACATCAGCAGCCGACAACCCGCCCCCGGTGATGTCCTGCGACTCTCCGGGGTTAGTTTCCCGGGCGGATACGCTCCAACTATCACCAGGCCAACATGGGTTAAAATCGGCAAAGCTTCTCTGCCAATTCCAAAAATCGTGGCCATGGATGACTTGATGTCTGGAGCCGAGGATGGACAGCGCATCCAATTTTCTGGCATTGTGCGACAGGCTGAGCAAAAGGGGAATCTGCTCCATTTCCAGGTGGCCTCCGGGGGATGCCGGGTAACAGTTTACACACCCATGCTGTCAGGCATCACCCCCGGCAAAATGGTGGGCGCCCTCGTAACCGTGACAGGCACGCCGGCGACAACTTTTAATGCCACCTTGAGGCACTTGGTGTCGGTGGACGTTTATTCGCCGGTCCAGAGCGATTTTTCAATCGTTAAACTGGCTGCCATAAATCCCTTTCAGGAACCATTGACGCCCATCAACAAAATCGCCCAATATCGGGCAGGCCGTTCAGTTGCGGACAGGGTTCATATCAAGGGGGTCCTGACCTTCCAAAGAAATGGCGAGGACCTTTTCATCCGGGATAGCACGGGTGGTTTGCAAGTGAAAAGCACCCAGCTTTTGAAATTGTCCAAGGGTGACATGGTTGAGGCTGTCGGCTTTCCAGAGTTTGACAATTTTTTGCCAATCCTGAACGACTCGGTTTTTCAAAAAACGGAGGGACCCCGTGTGAACATTGTTCCCGACCAGCCACCCATTGATGAATTCCTCCAGGGACTGCACCATTCGGACCTGGTCACCGTCTCGGGCAGCCTTCTGGACCACCTTGAAGAAAGAAGCACCTCACCTGATGGCAGTCCTGAGGTTAAAACCATTCTGGAACTTCAATCCAGCAACCTTGTGTTCACCGCCGTTGCTCAGACGCCAGCCCCCGATCAGCCTCTCGAATTAATACCCATTGGCAGTCTGGTTCAGGTGAGTGGGATTTGCTTTTTGCAAAGCTCTTCTGACGGGCGTATTCAATCCGTGCAAATCCTTGTTCCCAATACTTTCAGTGTAAAAGTGCTAAAAAAACCCAGTTGGCTCACTCCCCGGCGCCTATTTGCCTCCCTGGTCATTGCTTTTGTCGTGATCCTTGTTGGAATGAGTTGGACCATCATGGTCACCAAAAGAAATTCCGCCTTGAAAAGCCTGATCCACGAGAGAGAACTGGACCGGGCAGAATTGCAAAGGGCGCATGACACATTGGAGTGGAGGGTCAAGGAACGAACTGAACAATTAAAATTTGAGGTTACCTCCAGGAAGGAAGCCGAAGTCCGATTCCGGGCCACGTTGGCGGAACGCACCCGCCTGGCAAGGGAACTTCATGACACAATTGAGCAAACCATGACCGGCATCACCCTGCAACTCAACACCATCAAAAAGCTATTTGAGCAGAGTCCCCAAACGGCAACCCATCATTTGGGACTGATCCGAAACATGGTGCGAAGAAGCCGTGTGGATTTGCGCCGGTCCATTTGGGATCTACGCAACAGGGAATTGGAGCAATTTGACCTTTGCAAGGCGCTTACCATGGGGGCAAAGGAAATTGCGGACCACGCCGGGATAATCGTCGAAATGGGGACCCAGGGAAATTCCCAACCTCTGCCGGACATCATTGAGGACACCCTGCTGCGGATTGCCCAGGAGGCCGTCACCAACTCGGTGAAACATGCCGGGGCGAAATCCGTTAAAATCAGCCTCCATTTTGGCAGCAGGAATGTCACCTTGGAGATATTCGACGATGGTATCGGCTTCACACCTCAAAATTGCCTGGGACCCAATGACGGTCATTTCGGCATCCTTGGAATGAAGGAGCGTGCCAAGAGGTTTGACGGGCAAATTGAAATTATCAGCCAGCCCGGCAAAGGAACCATGGTCCGCGTCGAACTGCCCATAACCCAAACCAAACTGATCAACCCCACCTGTGAATCAGATCATCAAATCATCAGCGACCCCGATCCGCATCCTCATAGCGGATGACCACTATGTGGTGCGCATTGGCTTGACAGCCATGGTCAACCTGGAGCCGGACATGAAAGTGGTTGCGGAGGCGACCGACGGCA